>CAZAHJ010000010.1:32863-37805 GCA_964485115.1 uncultured Flavobacterium sp. | reverse complement strand
GGTTGCATTGGATTTGATATATCCGGAGAAAAAGGAAATCGTAGTGAACTTAAGAAATTTAGCAAGAGTAGCCTTAGTTTTACTTTTTATCCAAATTATTTATGGTGGTTTTGTAGCCGGACTCAATGCCGGGCTCATTCACAATTCTTGGCCTTGGATGAGTGAAGGTAAAATGATCCACGAAACCGTTTGGATAGAGCAAAATCCACTTTGGAAAAACTTTACAGAAGGAAAAAGTGGCATCCAATTCATCCATCGCACTTTGGCTTACTTTGTGGTAGCAGCTATGGTTTTTTTGTATTACAAAGCAAGAAAACACCAAATTCCGATACAAGCAACCAAAGGTTTGCAATGGATGCTTGGCTTGGTAGGGCTTCAGTTTGTTTTAGGAGTGTTAGCTTTATTACTGCATGTGCCACTTTGGTTGGGATTGGCACACCAAATGACCGCCTTTTTGTTACTTACCGCAACTACTTATACATTGCATAGATTGAGTAAGTGATTTAAAGTATTATTTTGTAATTAAGCTTAAAAAAAATTAAGCCGAATTCCTACTTGCATTGATGTTTCCAAACAACGAACGAACCACTAATTTTTCATACACTTCGTAATGTGAGGCATCTTTTCCTTGTTTCTTTAGTTCTTGGATTTGCATTAATGCAAATTGCTGAATCGTAATTAGTGGCAACACTATTTGCTCTCTCATTTCAACGGATGCTTTGCCATCCGGGTAGTTTTCCATCAACTCTTGGTAGCCAGAGAGTTTTAACAACAGTCTTTTGGATTCCTGGTATTCTTGGTAAATATTGCTCCAAAAATCTCCAAACTCCGGATCGTTTTGCATGTATTGGGTTAACGGAAAGTACGATTTTGCCATGGCCATCATGGCATTTTCCATCAAAGTTTTAAAAAACAACGAGTTTTGGTACAAATGCTCCACTTCTTGCCATCTGTTATTGGCTTCCATATACCCTAAAGCAGTGCCTAAACCATAAAAACCGGGAACGTTTTGTTTGAGCATGCTCCAAGCACCCACAAACGGAATGGCCCTTAATTGGCTAAACTCTAATTTTTCGGAGGTTCTTCGCTTGGCTGGTCGGCTGCCTATGTTGGTTTTGGCATAGTAATTTAACGGACTCATTTGCTCCAAATAATCAATAAACTTTGGATGTGCTTTAAAATCTTTGTACTTATCATAGCTTTTATGTGCCATTTCGTTTATCAATGCTTTTTGCTCGGCTGAAAGCACATGAATTTTGGCATCAAAAATAATGCTATTGGCACCTGCACTCAGCAAATTCTCAACATTGTACTGACATGATTCCGGAATGCCGAAATTAGAACTAATGGTTTGCCCTTGAATGGTTAATTGAATTTGTTTGCTTTCAATCTCCGTACCCAAGGAAGCATAAAACTTATGTGTTTTTCCACCTCCTCTGGCTGGAGGGCCTCCTCTGCCATCAAAAAATATGGCTTGGATACCATAATCTCTGGAAACTTTAGTTAAAATATTTTTAGCATGGTAAATACTCCAGTTAGCCATTAAATAACCACCATCTTTGGTCCCGTCCGAAAAACCAAGCATGATGTGCTGTTGATGGTTTCTTTGTTCTAAGTGTTTACGGTACAAAGGCTGTTGGTATAACATGGACATTACTTGGTCACACCCTTGCAAGTCGTCAATAGATTCAAACAATGGCACAATATCTAAATGAGAAACCTCTACCTTACACCATTGAAACAAAACAAAAGCTTGTATCACCTGTAATGCAGTTTCGTTGTTGCTGATGATGTAACGGTGACATCCGGAAACTCCATTATTTTGTTGAATGTATTGGATGGTTTGCAAAGTCGCAAAAAACTCTTTGGCATCGTCTGAATATTCTGTATTGGTGATATCCACTTGATGCTCTAAAAGCCAAGTAATTCTATCTTTTTCAGATAATTGTTGGAAATTTTCTGGAAACTGATGGACTTCTTTCTCTAAAATTTCTGCAAATACAGTTTCTTGAATTTTGGCATTCTGACGAATGTCTAAAATAGCAAAATGAAATCCAAAGGTTTGTACTTTCAACAATAAGTTATCTACTTCTGACAAATACAATCCTTGGTGATTTTTTACCAATAAACTTCTGATTTGAAGTAATTTATCAAGCAACTCTTGGTAGGTAATGTATAATTCACCTCTGGAGTAAAATACAGAACGATACAATTGTTGTTCTATTTCAGCCACCAAAGTATCCACAACTTTAAAGGTAAGTTTTCGTTTTAACTTTCTAATATCTTGGTAATAACATTTTAAAACAGAAGTTCGCAATTTATTGGCTACTTCTCTACTAGTTTCATGGGTAACAAACGGATTGCCATCTCTGTCGCCTCCTGGCCAAAAGCCAATTTGTACTACCGGACTTTGTATGGTGTAACTAGGATCGATATTGGTTTGGATGTACTGCAACAATTTACCAATAGTATCATAAAATACATTTTCCAAATACCAAATTAGGCTTACGGCCTCTTCAATAGGAGCAGGTTTTTGTTTTTTAATAAATGGGGTTTTTCCTAACTGTGCCAACAAATCTTTCACTCTAACCAAGTCGTTTTGTTGGATTGCTTCGGTTAAATCGGTAATGATTCCCAAAACAGGTCCTGGATAAAACTGGGTTGGATGTGCAGTTAACACCAATCGCAGCTGAAAGTCTTTTAAAAACCGGACAAGTTCTGCTTGTTTCCCTTTTTGCTCCGCTTTTTCTTTTAAATTTCTAATTGAGCCTCTTCCTTCCATATTATTCACCACTCCAAAAGCAGCATCTTCTATAGCATCAAACAATACAATTTGACGTTCTACATACTGAATCAATTGAAACAATACATTGTTTCGTTCATTTTCATTCATTTCAAGGAAATGCTTTTCAAAAAACTGATAAATAATTTCTTGTGGATTGGCCTTTTTGGCAAACTCTTGCTCACAAAAACGACTAAACATGGATAAAATCACACTTGTTTTATCAATTTGATGAAAAGGTAAGTTTTGTAATAAGTTGCTGAAAACGTGGTAACGAAGTCTTACTTGGTGGTTGAATCGTTCGATGCGAGGAGGAGTGTACATAATATTCAAAATAAAAAACCCTCTCAAATATACACATTGAGAGGGTGGAAAACAATAGGTTGATTTATTAAATTTCTTTAAAGATTCTGTGCATCAATCGTTTTTTATCGTTGATGCTTTCTTCTAAAGAAATCATGGTTTCTGTACGGTACACCCCTTCAATGTCGTCAATCATAAAGATTACATCTTTGGCATGCTTGGTATCTCTTGCTCTAATTTTACAGAAAATATTGAATTTACCAGTAGTTACGTGAGCTACGGTTACAAATGGAATCTCGTTGATTCGCTCTAAAACAAATTTGGTTTGTGAGGTATTGTGTAAAAACACTCCAACATATGCAATAAATGCATAACCTAACTTTTCATAGTCCAAGGTCAATGAAGAACCTTTGATAATTCCTGCATCCTCCATTTTCTTTACACGGACATGCACAGTTCCTGCTGAAATTAATAGTTTTTTTGCGATATCTGTAAAAGGAACTCTGGTATTATCAATCAACATATCCAGAATTTGGTGGTCTACTTCATCCAAACGAAACTTACTCATAATTATAATATTTATTTATTATTGGCAAATTAATTAAAAATAATGCAAACAAAAAAGAAAAAACATATCAAATTATCAATCCATTTTGGATTTTTATGCCGTTTTCTAATTCAAAGCTATTATTTAAACCAATTTCGAGAGGTGCTTGGTTGATAAATGCAATGGTTTTCCCTTCTGCGTTTATTGTGATATGGGCATGTCTATCTTCCACATTTCCAATCGCTAACACTTCACTAACCAATTGCACTTGGCCATCATGAACCACTTCTCGGTATTGAGCTGCAAAATTGGTAATAAATTCAGAATTATCATAATTAATTTTGGCTTTTTTGCAAATAAAGTCGTAAAAAGAGACTTTATTTTGAGGAATTTTTAAATAATCTTCCAAATTGTTATCAACTAAATCGTTTTCGTATAAAGTAGAGAACAAAGTATGATAGGCTAAAAACAAATATTTTCGGGTAATATTTCGATGCCAATCGTTAGGAAAAAAGCCAGCTTCAAACAAAATAGTTGGAGTTTCAAGGCTCTGAAAATAATCTCCAGCACAATTTGGATTAAATCCATCATCAAATCTTGCAATTTGTCCAGGAATATACTTTTGTAGCTCATTGTTCATCGCAACAATTGCTTGTACCGCTTTTAATCTAGTTTCATTATACCCTTTAGCTTCATTGAAGGAAGGAGCCAAAAAGGAGATAGTTGCAGGCATATCCGTATCTCCAACTCCAAAAATAGTACGTTGGTCATGTAAATTACCGCACCAATTCGGTTGAAATTCCTCATAAACCTTTTGCAACAACCTACTTTCGGGTTGTGAGAATTGGATAAAATCCCTGTTTAAATCCACTTGATGGGCATTTTCACGAGTATATGCAATAGCACCATCCGGATTTAATATAGGAATCACTAAAAACTGAAAGTAGCTTTTCCAATGATCTACTGGATTGGTATTTAAAAAATGTAAGAAATCTAATAGTGCTTTAGTAGAGGTAGATTCGTTTCCATGCATTTGTGACCAAAACAAAACTTTGACTTTTCCATGTCCCCAAATAATTGATGTAATAGGATTTTGGTTTACTGAATAGCCAATATTACTTATGGTAAAATCGTTGCTTAAAGAAACATAAAAATCCTTTACATGCGACGGGGTAAGGTACTTGTTGTTTATTCCATTTACAGGTTGGTAGCTAAGTTTTGTATGAAAATGCATCTCAAATAGGTTTGTAATCATTACAAAAGTAAATAAGTTACTGGAAAGACCTTGTTACATTTGTAAACATTAGAAA
>CAZAHJ010000010.1:10685-32853 GCA_964485115.1 uncultured Flavobacterium sp. | reverse complement strand
AAAAAAAAATAAAAAATTTTACAAAAATAAACATGATTCTAGTTAGTTTACAGAAGTAATTAAAAATATTTTTAATTTATATTTATAATTGTAAACCAGTACTTTGATTTAGTTTATTTAAAGAATTATTATGGATGTTAAAATTGAGAATGTTTACAATTAACAATTGTAAATTTGGTAGTTTGCAAATGCGTTGTTACATTTGTAAATATGTATTTAAACCATTATTATCCTTATTATGGAGTATTTTATTGAAAAGTTGGAGAAAATTTTGCAGTTTTACGGACTCACGGCTTCTGGTTTTGCCGATCGTGTTGGGGTACAACGATCTAGTTTATCACACTTACTTTCGGGCAGAAACAAACCTAGTTTGGATTTTATATTAAAGATAATTGAATCTTTTCCGGAAGTGGATTTAAATTGGATTTTATTAGACCAAGGAACCTTTCCAAAATCTAAAAACACACCTACTCCAACGGTGTCAATTTCTACAGAAAATAAAGAAAGTACAGAGCCGTCCAAACCATCTGAAGTTGAAAACAAATCATTACACAACAATGATTTAGGTTTGTTTGAAGAAGAAAATAAATACCCAAAAAGCACCTCTACTCCGCAAGCTAGTTTAACAGAAGCTTTTTCGGAGGAGACAAACCAATCCACCTATGTTGCTGCACAAAACAGCGAGGTACAGCCAAATACTTCGTCAAATTTGGCAGAAATTGAATCTAGCCAATCTGTTCAAGAAAACACAGAAGCCGTTAAAAATCAAGAGGTTAAAAATACATTTGTATCAACAAATATCTCTAACCAATCCACTATCACAATCCCAACAGAAGAAAAGATTGAAAAAGAAACTTCTCAGGAAAGAGATCTAGAAAATAACCAAAACAAAAATCCGTTGGTGCAAGCCATGCTCCAAAAGGATGCTATTGAAATGATTACAGTGATGTTTAAAGATGGTACTTTTAAAGAATACTGGAAAAAATCTTAAGGAACGTCAAAACTATACTCCGGAATTTTTCCAATTGCTCCTTTAAAATGTGCTGTAATTTTTGGTTCGTCTATTTCGTAATTTCCTGTTGGAGTGAAATAATCTCCAATGGTGACAGTTTTGGTACTCCAATCAAACGCAACCGGTACAATGGTAGCTTTTGCTTTCCATGCAATGTAATAATATCCTGTTCTTAGCTTGTCTACTTTTTTGCGAGTACCTTCTGGAGCAATGCCTATTCTAAATACCTCTCTTTGGTCAAACTGTTTTACAATGGCATCAACCAAATTGAGTCCCCCACTCCTATCTAATGGAGCTCCCCCCAACCATTTAAAGTAATAACCAAACGGAAATATGAATAATTCTTTTTTTCCAACAAAGTTAAATTTTACTCCAATCATCGCTCTCACCAATAATCCTATATAAAAGTCGTGCCAACTGGTATGAGGCACAACTATAGCCAAGCATTTTTTCTGACTTTCATCAAAAGTACCAACCAATTTCCAGCCCATGCATTTACTGAAAATAAAACGTGCAATTATTTTTTTCATAAAACATTTCTTTCCAAAAAGGCAAATAGTACCTTTATACAGTTTTCAAATCTAAGCTAAATTGAATTTATTACAAAAAATAGCGAGTTATTGCCTTCCTATTCGATTAAAAAAAATTCCATCAGAAATAAACGGAAGTTTAGAGGTTACTTTATCCAATGGGACTTTGGTGTTGGATACCAAAAATACCAACTACTCCTTTGGAAGTTTGCAACGAATTTTAAAAAAAGGGTTACTTCACATAGGAAAACCATCTATTGAACAAATGGATAGTATTTTAGTTCTTGGTTTAGGAGCAGGAAGTGTGGTAGAAACGTTATTAAACGACTTTCAGTACCAAAAAACCATTGTTGGGGTGGAAAAAGATGAAGAAGTAATTGAAATTGGGAAAAAATATTTTGGGTTAACTGCCTATGCCAACTTACATGTATTGCATTACGATGCATTTGAATTTGTTTTGCGAACAAAAAAAGTATTTGATTTGATTGTTATCGATATTTTTCAAGACAAAAACATGCCCAATTTTTTGTTCGAAAATCATTTTCAGTTCCGATTGTTGCAATTACTTCCAAAAAACGGCAAAATTTTGTTCAACACCTTTGTTTTGGGTAAAGAAGACCAAAAAAGAAATGAATTATATGTTGAGTATTTTACCAATAACCATTGTTTGGTAGAAAAAATTTCTAAAGTGGAGGGATTTAACGAAATTTTACTTGTTACTAAAAAGTAGCAACTATTTTTTCCAAATTTTTCGAGCTTTCTTTAAATCTTCCGGGGTATCTATGCCAATGCCAACGTGATAGGTTTCAATCATTTGAATTTTTTTTCCGTGTTCTAAGTAACGTAGTTGCTCCAATTTTTCTGTTTGTTCCAACAAAGTTGGTTGCCATTGGGCAAAATCCAACAGACTTTGTTTTCTGAAACCATATACTCCAATATGCTGGTAATGAGTTACTTTTACAGTATGGTCTCGAACAAACGGAATCGGAGCTCTTGAAAAATACAAGGCTTTTTGGAATTTGTCAACTACCACCTTCACCACATTGGGGTTATTGATTTTTTCTTCTTCTTCTAAAATTGGTGTCATCAAGGAACACAAATCAATTTGCTGGTTGGTATCATGCCGAAAAGCCTCAACCATTTTTTGTAAAGCTTGGATATCTATAAAAGGTTCATCTCCTTGTACATTAACAACTACATCAACTTCTAAATCCTGCACTGCTTCTGCAATTCTATCGCTGCCAGATTCGTGTTCTTTTTTGCTTTTAATTACCTGTATCCCATGATTCTTTAAAATACTTTCTATTTTATCTGCATCGGTAACCACCAAAACCTCATCAAATAAATTGGTTTGAACCACTGCCTCGTAAGTTCGAACTAAAACTGGTTTGCCTCCCAAATCTTGAATTAGTTTTTCGGGAAATCTAGTGGCTTGTAATCTGGCTGGGATAACTGCTATGATTTTCATTTTTGCCTTAATTATTTTATTGAAAAAACTGATCTTCAAAACCAATCAAATATAACTTACTTTTTGCTCTGGTTATTGCGGTATATAACCATCGTAAATCTTCTTGATTTAATCCGTTTGGCAAATAAGGTTGCTCTACAAAAACTGATTCCCATTGACCTCCTTGGGCTTTATGGCAAGTAACAGCATAAGAAAACTTTACTTGTAAAGCATTGAAATATTCATTTTGTTTCACTTTTTGAACCTTTTTGTACATAGCTCTTTCTTCTGCATAATCCTCTAAAACCCTTTGATACAAAAAATTAGATTGCTCATAACTCAATGATGGCAGTTCTGAATTAATGGTATCTAACAAAACGATGGTTTCAAATGGCTCTATATTAGGATAATCAATCATTCGCACTTTTACTTTTGCAAATTGAAAATCGTATAAATCAATTCGCTTGTAAATATGCATTACTTCAATAGTATCCCCATTGGCAATAAATCCGGCCTCTTCGGTGTTTTTTAACCAAAAATAATTGTTTTTAACCACCATAAGTAAATCTCCTATAGATAATTCACTTTCCTTTTGAAAAATTTTCAATCTAATATGTTGATTGTACAAATTTGCTCTTTTGTTGGATTTAACTACAAAACAGGTTTCCTCAGGGCCGTGTTTTTGGTAGGCATCATAAATGGCATCCAAAGTTTCTTGGCTGTCTTGCAACCTAACAATATCTTTAAAAGGATTTAGTTCAAAAGCAAAGTTCTCCCAATAATGTTCCGATAAAATTTCTCTTAATTTGGTTGCATTCATCAAAATTCCGGAGTTTTGTTCCTGACGCATCACTTCATCTAACTCAATCTCCTCTACATTTAAATGAAAAGTATGTTTGAAAAATTCTGATTGTAAAGCCGGACTAATTTCTTGCATTACCGGAGGTAACTGGGCTCCATCTCCTAAAAACATTAGCTTACATTGATTTCCTAAAAATACATATTCCATCAAATCTTCTAATAAAGTGGCATCTTCACCGGTAAACTGACTTGAATTTTGTGAAGAAATCATAGAGCTTTCATCTACTACAAACAAGGTTTGCTTATGCTTATTTTTTTGTAATGTAAAACTCATTTTACCCTTAATTTGTTTTGGATAATAAATTTTACGATGAATGGTACTTGCTTCTTTTCCGGTGTAATGATTCAAAACTTTTGATGCTCTTCCAGTTGGAGCCAACAAAACAATATTCCATTGAAAATGAGGCAAAACTTTGACCAACGCTTGTATGAGTGTTGTTTTCCCGGTTCCTGCAAATCCTTTTAATAAAAAAATTTCTGAACTAGGAGAAGTTAAAAACTCAGCCAATTTTTGAAAGAAAATAGATTGTTTAAAAGTAGGTTGAAAAGGAAATTTATTAGTTAAATGACTGATTAACAAACTGACACTCATAAAGAGAAAGTTAAGTAATTTATAAATTTCAAAGATACGCTGTAAATTTTTTACAAAACCTTTTAAGAAAAAAAAAAAATTGTAGATTTGCCATGAACGAAATAAACTAAAAATATGCTAACTGTAATCATAGTTGTTGTTTTATTATGTTTATTAATTTTCCTTTTTGGTAAATTTTTAGACAAATTTTTTAGCCCAAAAACAAGGGGATTGGTTATTGCTGTAATGTGGTTATTAACCATACTGTTTGGCTACTTAATTTATGACTCTATCCAAGAGCCTATCCGATTTGATAAGCTTAAAGAGCAACGCTATCAAGCTGCGGTAAACAAAATGTTAGACATTAAAAAAGCCCAATTAGCTTTTAAAGAAATCAACAAAAGATATACTGATAATTTAGATTCATTAGTTCAATTTATAGAAACCGCTGAGTTTACTATTATTGAACGTAAAGACACTTCTGTAATCGACGTTGAAAGAAATAGAATTTATGGCATTTCTGTTGGATCAGATGGCGTAGGTGGATATTTTAAAGATATAGTAGTTACTAAAGAAATTGGTAAAATTAAAGTAAAGGATTCTTTATTTAAAGATTCCGACAGATACAAGAGATTAAATACTTTAAAAATTGATGGTTTAACTGAACGAATTCCTGTTACAATGAAAGCCGGTTGGTTGGTAAAAGGGGAATTCAAATCACCAGTATTTGAAGCTAAAATTAATAAAACTGCTTTGTTATCAGATCAAAAAGGGTACTTAGTTGCTAAAGAAAAGAAAACAGTTTCTGTTGATGGTATTAATGGTGAAGAAATTATTTTAGGCTCTCTTGAAGAATTGAGTATGGCAGGAAACTGGCCAAAAAAATATGGAAAAAACGAATAGCAAAAATCCTACAAATCAACTTAAGAAATTGTCCATTCAGGTTTCCTTGAATGGGCTTTCTTTTTGTATTGCTTCCTATACAGAGGGAATCATTGAAAGTTATAATGAAGTATACTTTGCTTTTTTGGAGCCTACTAAGTCATTGGAAGCCAATTTAAAAAACTATTTTGCTACCAATCAAGATTTACATCAAAAATTTGCCGAAATAAAAGTACTTCATTACAACAAAATGTCTGCATTGGTCCCCGACGAATTATTTGACCCAGAATACATAGGAAGTTATTTACAATTTCACACCAAAGTATATGAGTCTGATTATTTTAATCACGATAAAATTGCTTTTTTACAAGCTCAATGTGTATATGTGCCATATATTAATTTAAACAATTTTTTAATAGAACAATTGGGTAATTTTGAATACCATCATTCACATAGTGTTTTATTAAAAAGTATTTCCAAATTACATGATGTAAATACTTCTAAAGTATACATCCACTTTAACGAAAACCAAGCAGATTTTTTGGTTTTCAAACAAGAGCAATTTGTTTTATTGAATAGTTTTGACATTACTTCCCCTACTGATTTATTGTATTATACTTTGTTTGTAATGGAACAAAATCAATTGCTACCTGATTTTCATGAAGTAGTTTTACTTGGTAGTTTTATTGAACAAGATGTCAATTACCAACTTTTGGCAGAATATGTTCGCAATTTATCTTTACTAAATTCAGAATCATTGGCTGCTAAAAACTACTTTTCTGCCTCTGTAAACCGAAAACACTTTATTCTTTTTCAGGCATGAGAATTATTTCAGGCACGCACAAAGGAAGAAGAATTCTTGTGCCTAAAGGATTACCTGTAAGACCTACTACTGATTTATGTAAAGAAGCTCTATTCAATATCTTACAACATCACTACCATTTATGTGATATAGTAGTTTTAGATTTGTTTGCCGGAACTGGAAACATTACATTTGAGTTTGCTTCTAGAGGAGCAAAACAAGTTTTAAGTGTAGATGCAGAGTTTAAATGTATTCAATTTATTCAAAAAATTTCAAAGGAATTTGAATTTTCTATCGATACCATTAAAATGGATGTTTTTAACTTTTTACAAAAAGCATCCGGAAATTACGACATCATTTTTGCAGATCCACCTTACGATTTAGACTTGAATAAGTTTGAACAATTGGCAAGCTTAATATTTGAAAATAACTTATTGGCAGAAGATGGCATGTTGATTATAGAACATTCCAAACACAGCAACTTAGAACATGTTGAAAATTTCAGTTTTTCCAGAAATTACGGTGGCTCTGTTTTTAGCTTTTTTGAATAATCCGTCAACCAAAATCATTTGTCTAAACTTTTTATTAAGTATTTTCATAAAATGTAAGTATTCACCAATACTTTTTTTACAATTACTATTTAATCCTTGGATAAAAATCATCGTGTGTGTTTCATTTTACAATAAAAATTATATTTTTGCACCTCGATAAAATTGTAATACATGGCAACCTATAACAAAAGAGGCTACAAAGCTCCAAAACCTAAAGATGTAAACGAAGTAGATGAAACAGAATTCATTGACGACAAAAACAGTACAACAGCAGAGGTATTTGGTACTTTAGACGAAAAAGCAAATAAAGCAGAAGAATGGATTGCTAAAAACCAAAATAACATTTTATATGCATTAGGTGTTATTGCGGTTTTAACTATTGGCTACTTATTGTATGATAAAGTTATTGCAGAGCCAAAAGAAACTGATGCAGCAGCAGAAATGTTTACTGCTCAAAAGCATTTTGAGCGAGGAATTAATGATGCAACCAAAAAGGATAGCTTATTCAATTTGGCTTTAAACGGAAGTGAAGGGAAATTTGGCTTCTTAAAAATTGCAGAAAAGTACAGTGGTACCGATGCTGGTAATATGGCAAACTATTTTACTGGAATTATTTACCTAAACCAAGGTAAAAATACCGAAGCCATTAAATCATTAGAAAAATTTAACTCAAAAGACTTGATTTTAAACGCGATGGCTCAAGGTACCATTGGAGATGCTTTTGCTCAAAAAAACCAAGCCAAAGAAGCATTAAGCTACTATGAAAAAGCAGCTAAAGCTAGTGAAAATGACATTACTACTCCTAGATTTTTATTCAAAGCTGGTCAAACAGCTTTAGAATTAGGAGATAAAGCAAAAGCAAATCAATATTTTGCAGAAATTAAAGAAAAATACGAAACTTCATCAGAAGCTAGAAACATTGACGCATTAATTGGTTTAACCCAATAATATGGCAACCGAAAATAAAAATTTATCCTCTTACGATAAAAACACACTCCCAAACGTTAGTCAACTTTCGTTTGGGATTGTTGTTTCTGATTGGAACGAAACCATTACCCACAACCTTTTAAAAGGTTGTGTAAACACTTTATTAGATAACAACGTTGCTTCAGAAAATATCATCACATGGCATGTCCCCGGAAGTTTTGAACTTATTTACGGTACAAAAAAAATGATGGACACCTACCCAAATTTGGCTGGAATTATCACCATTGGCTGTGTAATAGAAGGAGAAACCAAACACTTTGATTTTGTTTGTGAGGGAGTAACCCAAGGCATTAAAGACCTAAATTTAGCAGGCAAAATGCCAGTAATTTTTTGCTTGCTAACCGACAAAACTATGCAGCAATCTATTGACCGTAGCGGTGGTAAACACGGAAATAAAGGAATTGAAGCAGCAGTGACTGCTATCAAAATGACTTCACTAGGGAAGTTTTAATCAATTTTTAAGCCCTATTAATTTATCGAATTGTAAGGATATTGTTATCTTTGGTTTTTATTGAAAAATGAGCATTTTTAAAACCAGAGAAAATAAAAAATTCAGCTACATTCCTCGTTACTACAAAAACGAAGGTGGCACTCAACCATTTCATATGGAGCGAAAATTTGATCAATACCGAACTACTATAAACAATCCGAGTGGTATCAAAGGAAAATTACTCAAAGCAGTGTATGAATGGAAAACTACCCAAGATCGAACTACCGATAAGCGAGTATTTTTAATTGCATTGGTGTTATTGGTTTTATTTTTATGGCTCATCGATTTTGACTTTTCTATCTTCTTTAACTAATTTATGACCTCTATCATCCAATTGTTACCGGACTATGTAGCCAATCAAATTGCAGCCGGAGAGGTAGTGCAACGACCTGCTTCGGTGGTAAAAGAATTGATTGAAAATGCGGTAGATGCCAAAGCAACCGATATTAAGTTGGTAGTTAAAGATGCCGGAAAAACCCTGATTCAAGTAATTGACAATGGCCAAGGCATGAGCGTAACCGATGCCAGATTGTGTTTTGAGCGTCATGCCACCTCTAAAATAAAACATGCCGAAGATTTGTTTGCCATTCACACCAAAGGTTTTAGAGGAGAAGCCTTGGCATCTATTGCTGCAGTTGCTCATGTAGAGTTAAAAACCAAACAAGACCAAGAAGAATTAGGAACCCACATTATTATTGAAGGAAGTAAAGTAGTAGCTCAAGAACCTATAGTACATCCAAAAGGGACAAGTTTTTTGGTTAAAAATTTGTTTTTCAATATTCCTGCCCGAAGAAATTTCTTAAAATCCGACAGTATCGAATTGCGTCATGTGTTGGATGAATTTCAAAGAGTGGCATTGGCACATCCAAACATCGCATTTACCATGTTGCACAACGGAGTTGAAGTTTTTCAATTGCCATCAACCAATTTACGTCAGCGAATTGTAAATATGTTTGGAGGAAAAACCAACGAAAAACTGGTACCAATTACCGAAAATACCGATTTGGTTTCCATCCAAGGATTTGTGATGAAACCAGAATATGCCAAAAAAACCAGAGGAGAACAATTCTTTTTTGTAAACCACCGATTTATCAAAAACTCGTATTTGCATCATGCCATCATGAATGCTTACGAAGGTTTACTCAAAGAAGCCATGCATCCGGGCTATTTTTTGTATTTAGAGGTTCCTCCTCACACCATTGATATCAATATCCATCCAACCAAAACCGAGATAAAATTTGAAGAAGAGCAAGCCATTTATGCCATTCTTCGCTCTGCAGTAAAACATAGTTTGGGGCAATTTCAAATTGCACCTATTTTAGATTTTGAAAGAGACCCAAATTTAGACACTCCCTACGAATACAATCGTTTAGATGCAAGTATTCCGCAAGTGGACTTTAATCCGCAATTCAACCCATTTAGCAATTCAGAAAGCATCAAAACCTCTACCGGAAGTTCTTATGCTCCTAAAAGAGTTCCACAAGAATCATGGGAGAGTTTGTATGCTGGAATTCCGGAAATCAGCCAAGAATTAATCGCTTCTATAGAGGAAGAACCTGTGATTTCTTCCTTATTTAGTGAAGAAGAACCGGAGCAATCCAAACAAGCAAGTTATTTTCAAATCCAGAGAAAATATGTGGTAAGTCCGATTAAATCTGGATTGTTGGTGATGCATCAAAACAGAGCCCACCAACGCATTTTGTATGAACAACTATTGGAACAGATGATCCAATTTAATGCAGTTTCACAACCACTTTTGTTTCCGGTTTCGGTAAAACTTAGTGTGGTAGAAACTCAAATGCTACAAGAATTACAACCTGTTTTACATACTTTGGGGTTTCAATTGGAATTTACCTCTAACCAAGAAGTATTGTTTTACGCTTTGCCCAATCATGCAGAAGCCAACCAAATTGAACCATTGATACAGGAAGTATTGCATGAATTAGAGTTGGAACAACAAAAACCAGGCAAACAATCGGAAATGATTGCTAAAGCCATGGCAAAGGCAATGGCCATTAAAACCGGCAAATCATTAACCGATACAGAAATGGATCATTTGGTTCACCAATTGTTTGCTTGCAAAGAGCCACACATTTCTCCAAGACAACAAATGACGTTTTATAAATTAGAGGGACAAGACCTCGACAAAAAATTTGAGCTATGATGCAAATGACCCCTATGATCAAGCAATTGATTATTTTAAATGTGCTTTTTTTTATTGGCTCTAACACGATTGCCCCTATTGCATACGATTATTTTGCCTTGCATTTTCCTTTGAATGAGGGATTTAGGTTTTGGCAACCTTTAACGCATATGTTTATGCATGCCAAAGCACCAATGATCATGCATATTTTTTTCAATATGTTTGGTTTGTTAATGTTTGGTAGTCCGTTAGAGCATTTTTGGGGTGCAAAAAAATTCTTATTCTTTTATATATCATGTGGTTTTGGTGCTGCTTTGCTGCATGTTGGTATTGATTACTACCAATTTCAACAGGTGTATGACGTATTGATTAGCAATGGAGTTAGTGCCCAAGAAATCCAGAAAATTGTAGAAACCGGAGAATACAATACTGCCATTGAACAATTTGTTAGTAAGCAAAACTTAACAGAAATGTACCGTTCCTACCACACCACTGCAGTTGGGGCTTCTGGAGCTTTATATGGCATTATTGTTGCCTTTGCTTTTATGTTTCCGAATGCCGAAATGATGTTGTTGTTTTTACCGATTCCCATCAAAGCAAAATACTTTGTGCCATTTTTGGTGTTAGGAGACTTGGTAATGGGGATTAAAGGAACTTCAATTTTTGGAGGTGGAGGTATTGCCCACTTTGCCCACGTTGGTGGTGCAGTAACCGGATTTTTGATCATGTGGTATTGGAAAAAAAAACAGTTTAACCGTCACCGTTGGGACTAATATAAGTTACTTCATACAAGCATTATGAGTATTTGGGAAGATTTAAAAATGCAGTATCGTTTGGGTGGCATGGCCCAAAAGATTATTTATTGGAATGTGGCCTTGTTTGCCATTCCATTTGCGTTGAAAGGAATCTTATATTTATTTCAAATTTCCTTTCCTTTTGATACCTGGTTTGCGTTGTCCTCCAATCCATTAGGTTTAATTTGGAGGCCATGGAGTTTGCTAACGTATGGTTTTATTCATGCTGGTTTTTTTCATTTGTTATTCAACTTACTGGTTTTTCACTTTGCTTCACAAATTTTCAACACCTACTTTACCCAAAAGCAATTGTTAAACCATTATTTGGTTAGTATCATGTTTGCTGGAGCTTATTACCTTGTCAGTTACCAAATTTTTCCAGCACTAAGCAATCGTCAAAGTTTGATGGTTGGTGCATCAGGAGCAGTGATGTCGGTTTTAATAGCAGTTGCTGTGTTTCAACCAATGATGCAAGTGCGATTATTGTTGATTGGTACCGTTAAATTATGGCAAATCGCATTGGTTTTATTTTTGTTAGATTTGATGAAATTAGCTTCGGACAATACGGGAGGTCATTTGGCTCATTTAGGTGGAAGCCTTTATGGTTATTGGTTTGCTTCTCAAATTAAAAATGGAACAGACATCAATGCTTGGTTTGGAAAATTAATGGATGGCTTGTTTAATTTATCTTGGAAGAAATCCAAACCAATAAGTCATTTAAAAACGATAAAAAACGACAAAAAAAATACATCTATATCTGGAAATACTAACCTACAACAAGTCAAAATTGATGATATTTTAGATAAAATCAGCAAATCCGGTTACGACAGTTTGAGCAAGGAGGAAAAAGAATTTTTATTTCAACAAAAAGAGTGAAAAACTTAGGGCTTTTTAACAAAATGGTATTTATTGCAAACTTATTGCTCATTATTGCAACGTTTGCAGGATATACGCTACCCTATTTAGCTCCTAAATTGTTTCCAATTTTATCGGTATTTACCTTGGCATTGCCCTTTTTTATTGTACTTAATTTGTTCTTTTTTTTGTATTGGATGTTATTGTTAAAAAAGCAAATGATTTTTTCGGGAGTAGTTTTACTTATCGGAATTACTTTTATCAACAAGCTATACAAATTTGCTTCTTATGAAGTAGAAAAGGCTCCTTCGGACCTCACCTTAATGTCCTTCAACGTTCGATTGTTTAATTTATACAAATGGATTGATAGAGACGACATCGATTTAAAAATTAGCGAGTTAATTAAAGAACAAAATCCGGATATTATTTGCATCCAAGAATATTCTGAAAACAATCGGGTGGATTTTAAATTGTACCCCGAGCGTCACTTGTTTGCAGAAGGTAAAAAAACTTTATTGGGACACGGAATTTTCTCCAAATTCCCCATATTTAACAAAGGAAAAATCGATTTTCCGAATTCTACCAACAATGCCTCTTTTGCCGATATCAAAAGAGGAAAAGACACCATTAGGGTGTATAGTATTCACTTACAATCTATTAGAATAACTCCTGAAGTAGAGGAATTAGACAGAGATATTCAAAAAGTAAATGAGCATCAATCCAAACAAATGTTTAAAAGTATTTCCAAGGCTTTTCGTGACCAACAGGAACAAGCAGAAATCATTCGAGAGCACATTAACCAATCGCCATATAAAGTGGTAGTTTGTGGTGACATGAACAATAGTGCCTTTTCTTACGTTTATCGTACCGTAAAAGGCAGTTTAAAAGATGGTTTTGAAGAAGCTGGAAAAGGATTTGGCAAAACGTATTTCTTTAAATACTATCCTGCAAGAATCGATTATATTTTTGCAGACCCTATATGGGAAGTCAAAACTTTTGAAACTTTTTCAGACTTTAAAAACTCCGATCATGTACCTATCCTGATTCGGTTAGGGACAGAGAAATCAATTTAATTGGTCTCTGAATAATTCTAACAGATACTTAGGGTCTAACATTTTTGTAGGACTCTCGTCCATTGCCAACAAAACCTTTTTTACTGCCATTGGATTTAAACCTAAATTGATGGCTATATTTTTTAAGAAAGAAACTTCTTCCTCTAATTTATGATGGTCTGAGTGCATCAACAAAGCCAAACGATAAAACTGTTCTATTCTTTGAAATTCGGTCTTTAAAACCACTTTAGGAGCCTCTACGTGGAACAATTCTTTAAAGTCTTCCTCACGTACCTGAAATTCTTCTGCAATCATTTGAATAAACTGGTATTCTCTTTCGTGTACTTTGCCATCAATTTGCGACAAGGCAATCATTTCATCTAAAATGCTCAGTTTTTCTTTATAGGTTAACATAATTTGTATTTTTGGCTAAAATAAAAAAAATCATGAAGTTTTGGGTATTGGCTTTGGTAATCGGGATCGTTTTATTGCTTGGCATCGGAAAATTGTTTTCCCAAAACCGAATTTTTTCAATCGAAATAGACTCTAAAAACTTAAGTGAGAAAAGAAAAATATGGATATATCTTCCAAAAAATTATGCAGAAACTTCCGAAAAATATCCAGTGTTATACATGCACGATGCCCAAAACTTGTTTGACTCCAAACTTTCCTTTGCAGGAGAATGGGAAGTGGATGAAACTTTGGATAGTTTGTTTGCAAAAGTGGTGGTGGTAGGAATAGAACATGGCAACCAAAAACGATTGGAGGAATTAACTCCATTTCCGCATGAAAAATACGGTGGAGGAAAAGCAGACACTTATTTAAAATTTGTAACAGAAGAAGTTTTGCCTTACATCAACAGCAATTACCGAACCAAAACAGATGCTGCGAATACTTGGATGATGGGAAGTTCGTTGGGTGGTTTGGTTTCTTTTTATGCTGCCATACAACATCCCAATATTTTTGGAAAAGTAGGTGTCTTCTCCCCTAGCTTTTGGTTTTCTGACCAAATTTATGCCTTGGTAAAAAAGCAAAAAAACATTTCTAATGAGTTTTATTTGATGTGTGGTGACAGCGAAAGTAACGACATGTTTCCAGACCTGGAAAAGATGATTTTATTGTTGCAAACCAAAATTCAAACTAAAGAACAATTGCATTACCATGTGGTTGCGGGAGGAAAACACCACGAAAAACTTTGGAGAGACGAGTTTAAAGCCGCTTTTTTGTGGATGTATCAGGATTGATGAAAACAAAACTTTTTAAATCCAAGCCCTAACTAATCAACTTTCGCAACAAATAATCTTGCAGCAAAATGGTAGCAGCAATTTGGTCAACATTGCCTTTGTTTTGTCGTTGGCTTTTTCGCATCCCACTTTGCACCATGCTTTGGGAGGCCATTTTAGAGGTAAATCGTTCGTCAATTCTTACCACTTGGATGTCCGGAAACTTATTTTGAAACTCTTGTACAAATTGCTCAATTCTCCCTTGGCTCTCCGAAGGTAGTCCGTTCATTTGTAACGGCAAACCTATCACAGCTTTTACCACATTTTCTTTAGAAAAATAAGTTTGTAAGTAGGTCCAAATATCTTTGGTATCTACAGTAGTTAAAGGAGAAGCAATCAACTGCAACTCGTCTGTAATAGCCAAACCAACACGTTTGGCTCCCCAATCAATGGCAATTACTCTTGGCATTGTGAAATATATAAAATTAAAATAGCAAACAGATAATTACTTTAAAAAATTAAACTATTACCTCTTGTAAAAATAGCCATAAATATTCACAAAAAAACTACTTTTGCCTTATGAGTAGAAAGAAAAAAGAAAACATCATTTTATCTAAAATTTTGGTCATCGATGCCGGAAGCAAAGGAGTTTGTGTAGGTAAAGCAGAAGGTGGAAAGATTGTATTGATTCCGAATGTGGTACCTGGAGATGTAGTAGATGTAAAGGTTTTTAAAAAGAAAAGCAAGTACTACGAAGGAATTGCCATTCACTTTCATGAAAAAAGTGCTGACAGAATTCTACCTATTTGTAGTCATTTTGGCTATTGTGGTGGGTGCAAATGGCAAAACATGCAATACGAAGCACAATTAAAATACAAACAAAACGAAGTTTGGAATCATTTAAAGCGAATTGGAAAGGTTACTTTACCTGAAATAACTCCAATCGTTGGCTCTAAAGATATTTTTTACTACAGAAACAAAATGGAGTTCTCTTTTTCGGACACCAAATGGTTGACCCCGGAACAAATTGCCTCGGAAGAGATAATTGACCGAGAACATGCCTTAGGTTTTCACATCCCGAAAATGTGGGATAAAATTCTAGATATCGATCATTGTTATTTGCAGCCAGATCCTTCCAATGCTATTAGAAATGGTTTGAAAGCATTTTGCATTCAAAACCAAATTCCGTTTTATAGTCCGAGGCAGCAAACCGGTTTGATGCGTTCGTTGATGATTCGAACTTCCAGCATTGGTGAAATCATGGTTTTGGTGCAGTTTTATGCTCCTATGGAACAAGAAATTGCAATGGTAATGAGATATTTAGAACAAAATTTTCCGAAAATTACTTCGTTGCAATACGTCATCAACCAAAAGGCAAATGATACTATTTACGACCAAGAAGTGGTTTGTTTTGCAGGTAAAAATTTTATTGAAGAAGAAATGGAAGGATTGAAATTTAAAATCCAAGCCAAATCTTTTTACCAAACCAACAGCAAACAAGCTTACGAATTATACCAAATTACCAGAGATTTTGCCCAATTAAGTGGTAAAGAAGTGATTTTTGATTTGTATACCGGAACCGGAACCATTGCTTTATTTGTGTCAAAATTAGCCAAAAAAGTAGTGGGAGTAGAAGCGGTTGCAGATGCCATTAAAGATGCAGAGGTAAATGCCAAAAACAACCAAATCAATAATTGTCATTTTGAGGTAGGTGACATGAAAAATGTGTTTAATGACGAGTTTATTGCTCGTCATGGCAAACCAGATGTGGTAATTACCGACCCACCACGCGATGGCATGCATGCTGATGTGGTTACCCAATTGTTGAAGATAGAAGCACCAAAAATTGTGTACGTAAGCTGTAATTCTGCCACTCAAGCCAGAGATTTAGCTTTGTTAGATGAAAAATACGAAGTACAAAAAATTCAACCGGTAGATATGTTTCCGCAAACTTATCACGTAGAAAATGTAGTTTTGCTTACTCTAAAAAATGCGTAAATGAAGTTTTTTAAATACATTAAAATTTTCTTTTTTGCTTTTGCCTTTGTTTTGGTAACCACCAACTGCGAAAAAGATGATATTTGCGACCCTGCTACCGAAACTACCCCTTTGCTTACCATTGAATTTTATGATGCCGTAGAAACTACCATCTTAAAAAATGTGCAAAACTTAACAGTTCAAGAAATCAACTCGAGTGAACGATTGAACTTTAACAGTGATTTACTCGGAACCCCACAATATACCATTACTGCTAATAAAATTAGCATCCCTTTAAAAAGCTTGGAGCTACAAACCACCTATCGATTGATTTTTAATGCCAATAATGACGACATCAAAAACGAAGATATTGTACAGTTTAATTACCAAACACAAGATATTTATTTAAATCGTGCTTGTGGCTTTAAAACAATTTATCAAAACCTTACACAACCAATTGTTACCAATCCGAATAACGATAATTTGTTTTGGATCAACCAAATGCAAGTAACCAACAACCAAATTAATTCTAGTAAAGATGTACATGTTAAAATATATTTTTAGTTTTTTTTGGTTGGGTAGTTTGGTGTTAATGGCTCAGCAAGACTCAACTTTTGTAAAAACAGATAGATATGGCTTGAGAGTTGGTGCAGATTTATCGAGATTGGCCAGAAGCTTTTACGACAAAAATTACCAAGGCTTGGAAATTGTTGGGGACTTTAGAATTTCTAAAAAAATATACTTAGCTGCCGAAATTGGCAACGAAAACAAAACCACCGAAGATGCTCGAATAATTTTTACTACCAAGGGTAGCTACCTTAAAATTGGTGGTGATTTGAATTTTTACGAAAACTGGTTGGACATGGACAACCAAATTTACTTGGGTTTACGATATGCCATTGGAACTTTTAGCCAACAGTTGGACCAGTACAGAATTTACCAAACCAATCCGTATTTAGAGGAAAACCAATGGATAGATTCTGATGAAAAATGGGACGGACTTACCGCACATTGGGCTGAGTTTGTCTTGGGTTTTAAAGCAGAAACTTTTAAAAACTTGTATGCCGGATTTAGCCTTCGATTACACTTTTTGGTTACACAAAGCCAACCGGGAGGGTTTGAAAATCTTTACATTCCGGGTTTTAATCGAACTTATAATGGTGGAAATTTTGGTGTAGGCTTCAACTATACGTTGAGTTACTTTATTCCAATCATCAAGAAACAAAGAACCCCAACAAAAGTTACTTCAAAAATCTAATTCCCTTTAAAAATATCCAACTCATAGCAATTACTTCTTTTCCATCTACTTTGGTTAGTTGAAATTTTGGTGCTACAATCAATACTACAACAAATGCAGCAACCGAAGCCCACCATGAAGAATCAATCACCGATTGATTTAATAAAATTTTAATTGGTAAGAAGATAACAAAAAAAGATATAAATTGATAAGAGAAAGCTTTAATTTTTAAATTTTTCATAGGTAAATCTTATTTTATCAGAACAAATAGCTAAACGTTAAAAAGGTTTTCTTATAGTTACTTAAATACTTATGCAACTTCTTTTTAAAAATTTCGCCATTTGGCAGTTTCTTCAAAAACAAATTCTAATATTTTTTGTTCTACTTCGTCTAATACCACACCTCTTCTACTCATTACAATACGAGCAGTTTCAAATGCTTTTTTGGTTTGGTAGGTGGTAAAACCAGATGCTCCACCCCAAGCAAAGCTTGGCACAAAATTTCTCGGGAATCCACTGCCAAAAATATTGGCACTAACGCCAACTACTGTCCCGGTATTAAACATGGTATTGATGCCACACTTGCTGTGGTCTCCCATCATCAAACCACAAAACTGTAATCCAGTTTTTTGAAATGAACCAGTTTCATAGCTCCACAACTTTACTTCCTCGTAGTTGTTCTTCAAATTTGAATTGTTGCTGTCAGCACCAATATTACACCATTCACCTAACACTGAATTTCCTAAAAACCCATCGTGTCCTTTATTAGAGTATGCAAATAATACTGAATTGTTGATTTCACCTCCTACCCTACAATGTGGACCAACAGTAGTGGCACCATAAATTTTAGTAGCTAATTTAACCTGTGCATGTTCGCACAAAGCAAATGGCCCTCTTATTACAGAGCCTTCCATAATTTCCGCATCTTTACCGATGTAAATAGGCCCCGTAGAAGCATTTAACGTAACAAACTCTAACTTGGCACCTTCTTCAATAAAAACATGATCAGGAGCAATTACATTTACTGATTTTGGAATGGGCTGCGACATTCTGTCTTGGGTCAAAAGTTCAAAATCATCACGAATGGCTTTGTCATTTTTGGAAAAAATATCCCAAGTGTGTACAATTTGCATTACCTCATTTTCTAGAGGCAACATTTCGTAGGTATCAAAATCAATCTCTTGTTGAGTATTTTCGCTATAAAAAGCTACTATTTCTTCTTCGTATACAATTGCTTGATTTTTTTCGAGGTTTAGAATCATTTCTACCAAGACTTCATTGGGTAAAAATGAGGCATTGATTAAAATATTCTCCTCCATTTCTACCATTGGGTACTTTTCCATCAAATAATCTTCCGTAAGTGTAGTGGTGGTATAGCCTAGATATTTTTCCCATTTTTCACGTATGGTTAAAATACCCACTCTAATATCAGCTACAGGTCGGGTAAAAGTAAATGGCAACAAGCTATTGCGAACGGTTCCGTCAAAAAGAATATAGTTCATTGGAAAGAAGATTGATTTATGAACTCCAAAAATAAAAAAAGCCCTCCGATTTGGAGGGCTAATTAACGTCTTTTTCTTATTTCGCAGCTTGCAATTTCATACTTAGCTCCATAGAAATTGCTGAACGCTCCATTTTGATTTTACCTGCCATAGTTTCTATCACTACTGTTTCTGTGGATAATTCAGAAACACGACCATGCATGCCGCTTTTGGTAATGATTTTATCGCCTACTTTTAAATTGTTTTCAAATTGTTTTTCTTTTTTGGCTCTTTTTTGTTGTGGTAAAATCATGAAAAAATAGATAACCACAAACATTAAGATAATTGGCAAAAATTGAGATAGTTCTCCCATAAGGTTAGGTTTTAATTATTGATTTTTAGGTAATACATTGGCCTTGATGGTCAATATGTCGTTTCCGGTAGCAGTATTAGAAGTAATGGTTACCGTTTTTTGTTGGTTACCTGGTTTTCCTGCACTATCAAAGGATACTTTCATTTTTCCTTTTTTTCCTGGCTTGATAGGTTCTTTTGGAAACTCCGGAACCGTACATCCGCATGATCCAGCTGCATTACTTATGATTAAGTCTGCCGCACCAGTATTGGTAAAAGTAAAAGTATAATCTACTTTATCTCCATCTGTTATATCTCCAAAATCATGTACGTCTTTATTGAATTTGATTACCGGGAATTTGCCGTTACTTGTATTGGATTCTACAACTGGTGCTGCAATGGCATCTTGCTTCAAAGAATTAGTCTCTTCGGGCTTCTTTTGGTAATCTTCCATGGACACATCTTGTGCATTTGGATCAATCAAATTGCTTGCTTGGTCGTTTTTACAAGCCATCGCAACCAATAAAATTCCAGCTAAAAAAATACTTTTTTTCATTTGAATTCGCTTTTAAATTAATTACATCAATCCTCTACCAACTTTACGGTAGCGTGTTTTGTTTTCTTCAGTTTTAACCAATTGGTCTAAAACTCCATTGATAAAAATAGCACTATTTGGTGTGGAGTACACTTTGGCTATTTCTAAATATTCGTTAATAGTTACTTTGATAGGAATACTGGAAAAATACAAAAATTCTGCAATGGCCATATTCAACAAAATAATGTCCATTAAAGCAATACGCTCCATGTCCCAATTAGGAGTTTTGTTTTCGTATTCTTTTTGCAAAGATTTGTAATTCAACATCACTTTTCGGAATAACTCTAAGGCAAAATCTTTATCCTCCAAATCTTTAAACAAAGAAGAAAGTTGGAAAGCATTTCTTCCTTTTTCCCAAGTTTTTAATTGCTTTAATATGAAGGAATTTACCAACGGAAAATCGTCTGCCCATTGCATGTAGTTATCTTCCATCAATTCGTATAATTTGTTGTTTGGAGCAATAATTTCTTCAAACATTTTACGAACAAAAGTCAAATCATTTTCCCATGATTGTTTTTTGTCTTGCAGGTAATCTTGATACAAATCGCTTTCTTTAATGGCTTGTAAGAGCCAAAAGATGGCATCATCGTTGTTTTTCCAATAAAACAATTTTCGTTGTTCCATTCGGTCTTCCAAATCTTGTAAAGAAGCCAAATGCAGCAAAACTTGATTTTGAACAAATTTTAAGTTGGGATTTCTCTCTTCAGGAGTTGCCAAATGTTTCTTTTTTGCAACCTCTATGTACTCTTCTTCTTTCTGACGAATTTCTACAAAAGCAGACAACATTAAAAGATAAATATCTTCCATTACTTGCATGGAATGTAACAAAGTTTTTTCGTATTTCACCAAATCATCCGAATCGCTTTGCAGCATGGCATATATGGTTTGTAAAACTTTTAATCGAAGATGTCGTCTGTTGAGCACGTATAAAGAACTTTTAAATAATAAAAACGGAGCCAAATAAATTTAGCTCCGCAAAAATAGGTAATATTTTGAAAATACTATTTCAGATTTTGCTTTTTACGCTCTTCAATTCTACTTTGAGCAACTTGCAATGCTGCTTGGTGGGTTGTAATTTGATTTTTTTGAGCAATTTGCAATATTTCCAAAGTAGTATGGTAAATATTTTCGGTGCGTTTCATTGCCTCTGCTTTGTCATATTTGGCAATTTCTGCATATACATTAATGATACCTCCAGCATTGATAACAAAATCAGGAGCATAAACAATTCCTTTTTGTTGTAACAATAAACCGTGTTTGTTTTCGTCTGCCAACTGATTGTTTGCAGCACCAGCAATAATGGTAGCTTTGATTTTGCTCAAACATTCGTCATTTACAGTTGCGCCTAATGCACATGGAGCGTAAATGTCCATTTCTGCACTATAAATATCGTCACCAGCAAAAATAATGGCACCATATTTTTTACTCACTTCCTCTAATCTAGCTTCGTTGATATCGGTAATAAAAACTTTTGCATTTTCTTTGGTTAAGTAATCCACCAATGTCTCTCCTACATGCCCGATTCCCTGTACCAAAACTTTCTTTCCTTCCAAGTTATCCGATCCATATTGGTGTTTGGCAGCCGCTTTCATTCCCATGTAAACTCCATAAGCAGTTACAGGCGATGGATTTCCGCTTCCTCCTCTTGATTCAGAAATTCCGGTAACGTGGGGAGTCACATCATGAACTGTATCCATATCGGCAGTGGTCATTCCAACATCTTCTGCTGTAATGTATTTTCCGGATAAAGAATGTACAAACTCTCCGAATTTTCTCATCAACTCAGGTGTTTTTTGGGTTTTGGCATCTCCAATAATTACAGCTTTTCCTCCACCTAAATTCAATCCTGCTACAGCCGACTTAAAGGTCATCCCTCTTGACAAACGCAATACATCGTTTAATGCTTCCCATTCGTTTTGATAACTCCACATACGAGTTCCACCCAAAGCTGGACCCAATACTGTGTTGTGAATACCAATAATGGCTTTTAATCCTGTTTCTTTGTCTTGACAAAACACTACTTGTTCGTGGTTGTCAAAAGACAATTGTCCGAAAACTGGATCAGAATGAATGATTTCTTGCGAAGTTAACAAACCGTCTGTCATGTGAAATAGAAGTTTATATTAATAATTTGATTACAAATATAGGTTTTAATTTAAGATAAATTAATTTTAGCCTTGCTTTTTAGGTTTTTTTTGTAGATAATGCATCGATAATCCGTCTTAAATTTTACCTTTTTTTAAGTATTTTACCAAATACATTGGTTACTTTTACCAAGTTTTAAAGAATTCATGAAAGAATTACAACATCTCAACCAATACTTTATAA
>CAZAHJ010000010.1:0-10675 GCA_964485115.1 uncultured Flavobacterium sp. | reverse complement strand
TTTAGGTGGTATTGCCATTACTATTATTGCACAATTTTTTGCATTATATACGCCTAAATTAGTGAATAAATCCATCACTACGGTTACCAACTTTCCAACCAACGCTACCGATGCACAAATGGAAGAAGCCACTTGGATACTAACCGAATCGCTTTTGCTTATTATTGGTACTACATTGGTATATGGTTTTTTGACCTTTTTAATGCGACAAACCTTGATTGTAATGTCAAGGCATGTGGAGTATGATTTGAAAAACGAAGTATATGCCCACTACCAAAAACTTTCGTTAAACTTTTACAAGCAAAATCGCATTGGTGATTTGATGAACCGTATTAGTGAAGATGTGGGAAAGGTTCGAATGTATGTTGGTCCTGCAGTAATGTACACCATCAACACTTTGATTAGATTTGCAGTAGTTATTATTTATATGTGGAATGTTTCCCCAAAACTTACCATTTATACCCTTTTACCATTGCCATTATTGTCATATACCATTTACAAAGTAAGTGCAGCTATTCATGTACGCAGTACCAAATACCAAGAAAACTTATCCAATTTATCGAGTTTTGTTCAAGAATTTTTCTCAGGAATAAGAGTAGTGAAAGCCTTTGCATTAGAGAATGACAAGGAAAAAGATTTTGAAAAAATCACCTCCGAAAGCAAAATCAAAAATTTAAGTTTGGCAAAAATCAATACATTATTTGGTCCGTTGATGATATTGTTGATTGGCTTGAGTAACCTCGTGGTAATTTTTATTGGTGGAAAAATGTATCTGGACAATGAAATTACTCAAATTGGAGTAATTGCTGAATTTATCTTGTATGTAAACATGCTTACATGGCCAGTTGCATCTATTGGATGGGTAAGTTCATTGGTGCAAGAAGCAGAAGCATCGCAAAAAAGAATCAATCAATTTTTAAAAATCAAACCGGATATTGAAGACAAAGAGGTGCTTTCCGTTGACCATATCCAAGGAAAATTGCTCTTTCAAAATGTGTCGTTTACTTACCCAGATACGGGTATAGAAGCATTAAAAAACATTTCATTTGAAGTAAATCCCGGACAAACTTTGGCTATTATTGGCAAAACCGGAAGTGGAAAAACCACCTTATTGTCATTAATCAATCGCTTATACGAAGCTAGCAGTGGAGAAATATTTATTGATGGCATACCCATTCAAAAAATTCCGTTAGGAGTATTGAGGGATGAAATTTCCGTAGTGCCCCAAGATGGTTTTTTGTTTTCGATGACTATAGCCGACAACGTAAAATTTGGCAAACCGGAAGCTTCACAGCAGGAAATTGAAAAAGTTTGTGAAATGGCTTATGTACATCACAACATTATCGATTTAAAAGATGACTACCAAACCATGTTGGGCGAAAGGGGCATTAACTTATCAGGTGGACAAAAACAAAGAATTTCTATTGCAAGAGCTTTGTTAAAAGAGCATTCTATGATTTTGTTTGACGATTGTCTTTCTGCTGTTGACATGGAAACTGAAGAAATTATTTTAAAAAATTTATACCAAGCTTCGCAAAATAAAACCACAATAATCGTGAGCCATCGGGTATCAAGCGTAAAACATGCCGACTATATTTTGGTGATAGAAGAAGGAAAAATTTTAGAACAAGGCTCTCATAATGAATTAGTAAACCTTCAGGGTACATATGCCAATTTGCTGGAGAAACAATTGCAAGAAAAAGAAATGAAATAATTATTTTGAAGTTTCCATTTTTTTTTAGACTTTTGGTTTCAAACTAATTCAAATTGACAGAAAGAATATGAGCGAAAAAGACATGTTAGAAAAAGATGAAATCTTTTCTAAAGTATTGAGAGCAGGGAGAAGAACTTATTTCTTTGACGTAAGGTCCACCAAAGCAGACGATTACTACATTACAATTACCGAATCAAAAAAGTTTACTGAAGAAGACGGTTCTTTTCATTTCAAAAAGCATAAAATCTATTTATATAAAGAAGACTTTGTAGCTTTTAGAGAAATTTTAGACGAAATGACTTCTTATGTAATTAACAACAAAGGCGAAGAAGTGATTTCTGAACGTCATCAAAAGGACTTTAAAAAAGAATATCGTTCAGAAGATGGAAAAGCAAGCTACACAGATGTAGATTTTGACGATATTTAAAAAGCTTTCTAACCAAACTTGATTAAAAACCACAAATCTTCGGAGCTGTGGTTTTTTTATTGCAAAAAAAATCCCGAGTTTTTAGCTCGGGATTTTATATCAAATCTAACAAATTAACTCAAGGCAACTTGTACTTGGTCTGCTGCTTCTTGGAATTCAACAGCAGATAAAATTGGCATTCCGGAATTGTCAATCAATTCTTTTGCAATGTCCGCATTAGTTCCTTGTAATCTTACAATAATTGGCACTTTAATTTCATCACCCATATTTTTGTAGGCATCTACTACCCCTTGTGCAACTCTGTCACAACGAACAATTCCACCAAAAATATTGATTAAAATAGCTTTTACATTTGGATCTTTTAAAATGATTCTGAATGCAGTTTCAACTCTTTTGGCATCTGCAGTTCCTCCAACATCTAAAAAGTTAGCCGGTTCAAAACCTGCATATTTAATCAAATCCATGGTAGCCATTGCCAAACCTGCTCCGTTTACCATACATCCAACAGTACCATCTAAATCAACGTAATTTAATCCGGCTTCTTTTGCCTCTACTTCAATTGGGTTTTCTTCTCTTTCATCACGCATTTCAGCAATTTTTTGTTGACGATACAATGCGTTGTCATCCAAACCAACTTTTGCATCTACTGCTAAAATTTTATTGTCAGATGTTTTCAATACAGGGTTAATTTCGAATAACGAAGCATCTGAACCAACATATGCAGCATACAATGACTCCACAAATTTTACCATTTCTTTAAACGCATTGCCACTCAAACCTAAGTTAAAAGCAACTCTACGAGCTTGAAAACCTTGTAATCCGAAAACTGGTTCGATTTCTTCGGTAAAAATTAAATGTGGGGTTTTTTCTGCTACCTCTTCAATGTCCATTCCTCCTTCGGTAGAATACATAATCATGTTTCTTCCTTTTGAACGATTTAATAAAATAGACATGTAAAATTCTTTTGTTTCACTTTCTCCAGGATAGTACACATCTTCTGCAATCAAAACTTTGTGTACTGTTTTTCCTTCTGGTGGGGTTTGTGGAGTAATTAATTGCATTCCGATGATTTGCTCAGAAATTTCGGTAACTTGCTCTAAGTTTTTAGCCAACTTAACTCCTCCTCCTTTTCCTCTTCCACCTGCATGGATTTGTGCCTTGATTACGTACCAGCTAGTTCCTGTTTCGGCAGTTAATTGTTTTGCAGCAGCTACTGCTTCTACCGGATTGTTCGCAACAATTCCTCTCTGTACTCTCACTCCGTATTTGGATAAAATTTCTTTTCCTTGGTATTCGTGAATGTTCATGTTTTGAAGTTTAGATCTTACTCAATTAATGATCACAAAAATACAAAAGTAATTTCAAAATGAAGGCAATGGTTGACTTTAAATTTTGCGAGATATTGCAACGCAAAGCGAGATTTTTATCTCATTTTTCAATTTTACTAACCAAAAACGATTTTTTGTAGTGAAATATGCAACGAAACATGGAGTTCATTCTTACATACTTTTATATGATTAGTTGATGCACTCGCCCCAATTGCAGTGATAGCTTTGTGCAGTAAAATTGGTTGCAGTGGTTGTGCTTCCAAAGCGACCAACGGAAGCTTTGGACAGCGGATTACCAATACCCAATTTTGCAAACAAACTAAAACGGAAAGTGGGAATAGCGACAAAAAAACAAAAATAGATGTTAATTAATTTATTTATAACATTTCGTTATTTTTTGTGATGTTGTGTGATAAAAATTAGAAAACTAAAATTCGTATGCTATTTTTGCCCTCCAATTAAGAAATGAACCATGGAAAATAACCAATTAGTAAATATTGCCAGCTGTTTTGGATCGCCTGTTTTTGTATATGATGCACACCAAATTATTTCGCAATACGACCGATTGACCAAAGCGTTTGCAAAGGTAAACCAACTTAGAATTAATTATGCAGTGAAGGCTTTGTCTAATGTATCAATTTTAAAATTGATGAATGAATTAGGCTCTGGATTAGATACGGTTTCTATACAAGAAGTCTTGCTTGGATTGGAAGCAGGCTTTGAACCTCAACGCATAATTTATACACCGAATGGGGTATCGTTAGAGGAAATTATTGAAGTAGCTCATATGGGGGTGCAAATTAATATTGACAACCTTTCGATTTTAGAGCAGTTTGGCACACAATTCCCGAAAATTCCAGTTTGTATTCGGATCAATCCTCATGTAATGGCAGGTGGAAACTCAAATATTTCGGTGGGACATATTGATAGTAAATTTGGAATTTCCATTCATCAAATGCCGCATTTGTTGCGTATTGTCGAAAATACTGGCATGCATATTAACGGGATTCACATGCATACCGGTTCGGATATTTTAGATATTGATGTGTTTTTGTATGCTGCAGAAATTTTATTTAATGCTGCCAAAAACTTTACCAATTTGGAATTTATAGATTTTGGAAGCGGATTTAAAGTTCCATATAAAAAAGACGATATTGAAACCAATATTGAAGAACTAGGTGAGCGTTTAACCGAACGTTTTTTGGCTTTTGAAAAAGAATATGGCAGAACTTTAACCTTGACGTTTGAACCTGGAAAGTTTTTAGTGAGTCAAGCCGGATATTTTGTTGCCAAAGTAAATGTGGTAAAACAAACTACTTCTACCATTTTTGCAGGAATTGATTCTGGCTTTAACCATTTAATTCGTCCGATGTTTTATGGTTCGTACCACCACATCGAAAACATTTCAAACCCAGATGGGAAAGAGCGTTTTTACTCGGTGGTAGGCTATATTTGCGAAACAGATACTTTTGCCAATAACAGAAGAATTACCGAAATTAAAGAAGGAGATTTGTTGTGTTTTTACAATGCCGGTGCCTATTGCTTTTCGATGGCATCCAACTACAACTCTCGCTTTCGTCCGGCAGAAGTGCTTTGGTATGAAGGCAAAGCCCATTTGATTAGAAAACGTGAAACCATGAAAGACTTATTAAAAAACCAGGTGGTTTTAGATTTCAGCTTACAAGAAGCCAATGCTGTTTAAGATTTTATACTAACTCCAAACTTTCTATTGCCAAAACCATAACATAAAAAGTTGCGGTTTTTTGGTTTTAACATCATCCTAAAGATAGAAATCTGTTACAGACAAATTTATGTCAAAGTAATATGTTGCATTTTAAATTGGAGTTTATTTAAAAGAATTGCAATAGCAACTGCAAACAAAACCCTAAAAGCATCTTGCTTTTTTAGATTCTATATATCTTTGTACTGCTAATTTTTCAGAACAAATGAATACGGTATTAGAGCATGTACAACCTCCGGTAGGCAAACCAAAATGGTTACGAGTAAAACTTCCTACAGGTGAAAAATACACACAACTTAGAGGATTGGTAGATAAATATAATTTGCATACTATTTGTACCTCAGGAAGTTGTCCAAATATGGGAGAATGCTGGGGAGAAGGTACTGCTACCTTTATGATCTTGGGGAATATTTGTACCCGTTCTTGCGGATTTTGTGGTGTTAAAACCGGAAGACCGGAAACTGTGGATTGGGAGGAGCCCGAAAAAGTAGCCCGCTCCATTAAAATCATGAATATCAAACATGCGGTGATTACGAGTGTAGATAGAGATGATTTGAAAGATATGGGTAGCATTATTTGGTTGGAAACCATTCAAGCCATAAGAAGAATGAACCCTGAAACTACTTTAGAGACTTTGATTCCAGATTTTCAAGGAATTCACAAACATTTGGATAGAATTGTAGAAGCCAACCCAGAAGTTGTTTCACACAATATGGAAACTGTGCGAAGGTTGACTCGTGAAGTTCGTATTCAAGCCAAATACGACAGAAGTTTAGAGGTTTTACAATACTTAAAACAACAAGGTATTCGCAGAACCAAATCGGGTATCATGCTAGGTTTAGGAGAAACTGAAGAAGAAGTGATTGAAACACTCTACGATTTACGCAAGCACAACGTAGATGTGGTAACGATTGGTCAGTACTTACAGCCTACCAAAAAACACTTACCAGTAAAAGAATTTATTACTCCTGAGCAATTTAAAAAATACGAAGAAATAGGAAAATCTTTAGGTTTCCGACATGTAGAGAGTGGTGCTTTGGTAAGAAGTTCCTATCATGCTCAAAAACATATTTTATAAATCAGAAAAGTGGAGTTACATCCACTTTTTTCTTTTAAAATAAATCAACATTCCTAAAAATATCAAAAACATCACCCCCAAAACTATAAAGTAGCCATAAGGCATTTCTAATTCGGGCATGTGTTGAAAATTCATCCCGTAAACTCCCACAATAAAGGTTAACGGAATAAAAATAACCGACATCATCGTTAGTACTTTCATGATGTCGTTGGTTTTATTACTCAAACTATTCATGTACAAATCAAGCAAACCTGAAGAAAGCTCTCTATAAATCTCCATACTGTCCATCACTTGATTGATGTGGTCATACAAATCTCTCAAATACCATTTCAAATCACCAAACTTGCCCTCTGCCTGCATTTTCTCCATTTTATTTACCACTTCTCGCATAGGATAAACCGCTTTTCTGATCATCATACTTTCTTTTCGTAAATGATTTAATTTTGCCAAGGTATTTTGATTTGGTTTGGCAATTAATTCATCTTCTATTGTTTCTAATTGCTCCCCAAACTCCTCCGTAATAGTAAAATATTCATCCACTACAGAGTCTAATAACAAGTAAAACAAATACTCCGCTTTTTTTTGTCGAACCACACCGGTATTCTCTTGAATTCTGTTTCTAATGGAAGTAAAAATATCTCCCGATTTTTCTTGGTATGTCACCACCACTTGTTGCTGTAAAATCAAACTCAATTGTTCTTGTTTGATGTTTTTATCATTGGGTTGCCACTCCAACATTCTACAAACCAAATGGGTGTAGGTAGGAAACTCTTCCACTTTTGGTCGTTGGTCCGTGCTTAATAAATCCTCCTGAGTCAATTTATGCAAGCCTAAAAAATGAGATAATTCTTGTATAAATTCTACTTCATGCAACCCCTCAATATTAATCCAAAGTACGCCTTCTTTTTTGGCATACGACATTACTTCTTGTAAAGTAGCATTTTCTTTACATACCATTTCTGTGGAGGTAAACCATAAAAATTCTACCCTTTGGGCATGCATTTTTTGAACTCCGGTAAACATGGGTACTCCAGGTGGCAATCCCTTTTTAATATTTCTTCGAGTAGGTTTGGCAGCCATATTCGTATGATTAAGTAGAGTAAAAGTAAGTAGAATAGTACAATTTACTTACTTACTTTGTAAATTTGTAGACTCAAATAAGCAAAAAATGCAAAAAACACCAATCGGAATTAATGGATTTGGAAGAATTGGAAGGACTTTGTTGCGTCAATCTTTAAAGAGAGAGAATATTCAAGTAGTTGCCATTAACGACATTGCTCCCATAGAAACCATGAAGCACTTGTTGCAGTATGATAGTATTCATGGGGTTTTGCAAGAAGAAGTTTTGGTGGATAATAATTTTTTAGTCATTGGAAATCAAAGAATAAAATACACCCAATGGCAACATCCTGAAGATATAACCTGGGAAAATATTGAGGTAGTAATAGAATGCACCGGGAAATTCAAAACCATGGAAAGTGCAAATTTTCATTTGAAAAATGGCGTTAAAAAAGTCATTATTTCTGCACCTGCATCCGATGAAAAAATCCCAACAGTAGTTTTAGGGGTGAATGAGAGAAAATTAACCCCTGAGCAACACATCATTTCCAATGCCAGTTGTACTACCAACAATGCAGCACCTATGTTGCAATTGTTGCAAGATAATTGCCAAATAGAATCCGCTTATATAACCACTGTACATTCATACACTACCGATCAAAGTTTGCACGACCAACCGCATGCAGATTTACGAAGAGCTCGTGGTGCTGCACAATCAATTGTTCCAACCACTACAGGAGCAGCCAAAGCATTGACGAAGATTTTCCCTGAATTAGACCAAAAAGTTGGTGGAAGTGGCATACGGGTTCCAGTTCCAAATGGTTCTTTAACCGATATTACTTGTTATGTAAAACACCCAAAATCTCCAGAGGAAATCAACCAACTATTTGCAGAAGCTGCCAAAAATCAATTGAATGGAATTTTAGCTTACACCAACGATCCAATTGTTTCGGTAGATGTGATTGGGAATCCTCATTCCTGTTTGTTTGATGCAAGTTTAACCTCAGTAATTGGAAATATGGTAAAAATTGTTGGATGGTACGATAACGAAACTGGTTACAGCAACAGGCTGTTAGATTTGATTGCATATTTAAAAGTAAATCAATTCATCTAGCCAATTAATAAAAATGAAAAGGAAACATTTCTGTTTTATATCAGTTTTTAAGCAATAAGTACTTATGTTTCAATAATTGTTTTCATTTTCTTCAAAAAAAACAATAGAATATCCAGCATTCATCTAGCTTTTAAAATAGATAGTATTACAAAACTCTTGCATATTATTTGGCAAATTAGAGGTAATATTCCCGCCGAATTTCCTAATATTCTTTGCATAAAATATTATCTTTGCAGGCTTAAAAATACTACACAAAGTTTGTTTTATGAAAAAATTATTTTTTGCCATTTCATGGTTGCTTTTATTGGTTGCATGCTCAAAAGAAGAATCTGGTTTTCAATTAAGTGGAAACATCAAAGGAATCAAACAAGGAGTGTTGTACTTGCAACAATTAAAAGATTCTAATTTGGTAGTTTTAGATTCTGCTGTTTTTGATGGAATAGATAGTTTTACATTAAAAGCAGAATTAACCGAGCCCGAAATGTTGTATTTGTTTTTAGACAAAGGCCAAACCAACTCGATTGACAATAACTTGCCATTTTTTGCAGAACCAAAAGCAATGACTTTACAAACTAATTTAGAAGCTTTTTTTGCAGATGCCAAATTGGAAGGATCCGAAAGTCATGTTTTATACGAACAATATTTGTTGACTTTAAAACAGTTTAAAGATAAAGATTTGGAGTTTTTTGAACAACAAATTCGAGCACAAAAGCTAAAAAAACAAAACCGAATTGATAGCATTCAAGTATTGAAAGACCAAAATTTGAAGAGAATGTATTTGTATGCCATTAACTATGCTATTGGCAGAAAAAACAGTCCGGTTGCCGCTTACATTGCAGTTTCAGATTTAAATGATACCAAAACCAAATTTTTAGATACCATTCACCAAAGTTTGACTCCGGAAGTGAAGTCGACCAAATACGCTAAAATGTTGGAAAAAACCATTCAAGAAAGAAAAAAGAATTCTATCGATTAAAGCCATTTTAAATGAACCTATACCAAAATTTACACCCCTATTTAACCCAAGCTGTTCAAGCTGTTTTTCAAACAGAAATGACTGCTTTTGAATTTCAGCAAACCAAAAAAGATTTTGAAGGAGATGTTACTTTGGTGGTATTTCCTTTGGTAAAAATTTTAAGGGGAAATCCGGTAGAGATTGGGAATAAAATTGGAGAATATTTGGTAGAAAACTGCCCAATTGTTTCCAAATTCAATGTGGTTGGTGGTTTTTTAAACATCGTAATTTCTGAAGATTATTATTTTCAATCTTTTGGAGATATTCTGCAATCGGAGCAATATGGCTTTGAACCAAGTAACAGCAAAAAAGCTGTGATGGTAGAGTATGCCTCTCCAAACACCAACAAACCATTGCATTTAGGTCATGTGAGAAATGTGTTGTTAGGATACGCAGTAGCAGAAATTTTAAAAGCTGCCGGACATAAAGTGTACAAAACCCAAATTATCAACGATAGAGGGATACATATTTGCAAGTCGATGTTGGCTTGGCAAAAATTTGGCAATGGAGAAACACCAGTGAATTCTGGTATGAAAGGAGATCATTTAGTTGGCAAATATTATGTTGCTTTTGACAAGACTTTCAAAGAAGAAATCAATGCATTAATGCAACAAGGAAAAACGGAAGAAGAAGCCAAAAAAACTGCTCCTATTTTGTTAGAGGCACAAGAAATGTTGCGAAAATGGGAAGCTAATGATACGAGTGTTGTAGAACTTTGGAAAACTATGAACGGATGGGTGTATGAAGGATTCAATCAAACATATGCCAATATTGGTGTTGATTTTGACAGCTATTATTACGAAAGCAATACCTATTTATTAGGGAAAGAAGTCGTACAATTTGGATTAGAAAAAGGAATTTTTGAAAAAGACCCGGATGGATCGGTTTGGATTGATTTAACAGAAGATGGCTTAGACCGAAAAATTGTATTGCGAAGCGATGGAACCGCAGTTTATATGACCCAAGACATAGGAACCGCTATTCAGCGAGTAAAGGATTTTTCGGATGTAGAAGGCATGGTTTACACCGTTGGAAACGAACAAGATTACCATTTTAAAGTTTTGTTTTTAATCTTAAAAAAACTAGGCTTTACGTGGGCTGAAAACTTATACCATTTATCTTACGGGATGGTGGAATTGCCATCAGGAAAAATGAAATCGAGAGAGGGTACTGTGGTAGATGCTGACGATTTGATGCAA
>CAZAHJ010000009.1:0-39203 GCA_964485115.1 uncultured Flavobacterium sp. | reverse complement strand
AGATTTACCCAAAAACAAAAGAGGAGAGATAGGTTTAACCTATATCTTCGGAATAGGTAATAGCAGAGCTGCTGAGATTTTAGATAAGGCTCAGGTGAATCACGACAAAAAAGTTCAAGATTGGAACGATGACGAAATTGCAGCCATTCGTGATGCAGTTTCTTACTACAAGATCGAAGGGGAATTACGTTCTGAAACTTCCTTACACATCAAGCGTTTGATGGATATTGGTTGTTACAGAGGTATCCGTCACAGAGCTGGTCTTCCGTTAAGAGGTCAAAGAACCAAAAACAATTCAAGAACAAGAAAAGGTAAAAGAAAAACTGTTGCTAATAAGAAAAAAGCAACTAAATAATAGATAAGTATGGCTAAGCAAACAACAAAAAAACGAAAAGTAATCGTTGAGTCGTCTGGAGAAGCTCATATCAATGCTACTTTTAACAACATCATTATTTCTCTTACCAACAAAAAAGGAGAAGTAATTTCGTGGTCATCTGCTGGTAAAATGGGATTTAGAGGTTCTAAAAAGAATACTCCCTATGCAGCTCAAATGGCAGCAGAAGATTGTTCAAAAGTTGCTTTGGAAGCGGGTTTGAAAAAAGTGAAAGTTTACGTTAAAGGTCCAGGAAATGGTAGAGAATCTGCAATCAGATCTATCCACAATGGTGGTATCGAAGTTACTGAAATCATTGACGTAACACCAATTCCACACAATGGATGTAGACCTCCAAAAAGAAGAAGAGTATAATTAATTAGTGTAACCTAAGGTTCTATCACGTTATCGAAGGATATCGACCTGAATTCATAACAGGAACCTTTAAAATTATTTTTATGGCAAGATATACTGGTCCAAAAACTAAAATTGCAAGAAAATTCGGGGAAGCCATTTTTGGTGAAGACCGTGCATTTGAAAAAAGAAATTATCCTCCAGGACAACATGGATTAGCAAAAAAAAGAGGTAAAAAATCTGAATATGCTGTTCAGTTAATGGAGAAACAAAAAGCAAAATACACTTACGGTATTTTAGAAAAACAATTCAGAAACTTATATGAAAAAGCTTCTGCAATGTCTGGAGTTACCGGTGAAATTTTGTTACAATTGTGTGAAGCTCGTTTAGACAATGTAGTATACAGAATGGGTATCGCTCCTTCAAGAAGAGGTGCTAGACAGTTGGTTTCTCACAGACACATTATCGTAAATGGTGAAGTAGTAAACATTCCATCTTACCACTTAAAACCTGGAGATAAAATTGCAGTGAGAGAAAAATCTAAATCATTAGAAGTAATCAACAACTCTTTATCTTCAAACAGTACTGTTTACGAATGGATGACTTTTAACAATGAAACTAAACAAGGTACTTTTGTTTCTGTTCCACAAAGAATCCAAATTCCTGAAAACATCAAAGAACAACTTATCGTTGAGTTGTACAATAAATAATAACTGACAGCTATCTAAAATTATGGCCATATTAAATTTTCAAAAGCCCGATAAAGTAATCATGATCGATTCAACGGACTTCGAAGGTAAATTCGAATTTAGACCTTTGGAGCCTGGTTATGGATTGACTGTGGGAAATGCTTTACGCAGAGTTTTGTTATCTTCATTAGAAGGTTATGCCATCACCTCCATCAAAATTGAAGGTGTGGATCATGAATTTACCACCATTGCAGGGGTAGTAGAAGATGTTACCGAAATTATCTTGAATCTGAAAGAGATGAGATTCAAACGTCAAATTGACGAAATTGATAATGAAACGGTTTCTCTTTCTTTCCAAGGAATGGAGAAAATTACTGCTGGTGATTTCCAAAAATTCATCTCTGGCTTCCAAGTGTTAAATCCTGATTTGTTAATTTGTAACCTAGATACCAACGTGCAAATCAACATGGAATTAACAATTGAAAAGGGTAGAGGATATGTGCCGGCTGAAGAAAACAAAAAAGCCAATGCTTCTTTAGGAACTATTTTCATCGATTCTATTTACACTCCAATTAAGAATGTAAAATATGCGATTGAAAATTACCGTGTAGAACAAAAAACTGACTACGAAAAATTAGTTTTCGAAATAAAAACAGATGGTTCTATCGCTCCAAAAGATGCGTTGACAGAAGCTGCTAAAATTTTGATTCATCATTTTATGCTTTTCTCTGACGAAAGAATTACTTTGGAAGCAGACGAAATCGCACAAACTGAAACTTATGATGAAGAATCATTACACATGCGTCAGTTGTTGAAAACTAAGTTGGTAGACATGGACTTGTCAGTGCGTGCTCTTAATTGCTTAAAAGCTGCTGAAGTAGAAACTTTAGGTGACTTAGTATCTTTCAACAAAAATGATTTGATGAAGTTTAGAAATTTTGGTAAAAAGTCTTTAACCGAATTAGATGAATTAGTTGCTGCTAAAAATCTTCACTTCGGGATGGATTTAGCCAAATACAAATTAGATAAAGACTAGTTTTCACCTGACGTTTTTTGTCAGTAAAATTTTAAGAAATGAGACACGGAAAAAAAATAAATCACTTAAGTAGAAAAAGCGGACATCGTAAATTGATGTTAGCAAACTTAGCTTGTTCTTTAATTGAGCACAAGCGTATCAATACTACAGTTGCTAAAGCGAAAGCTTTAAGACAATATGTAGAGCCTTTGGTTACCAAATCTAAAGAAGATTCTACTCACAATCGTAGAATTGTTTTCTCTTACTTGAGAAACAAATATGCGGTTACTGAATTATTCAGAGAAGTTGCTTCTAAAGTTGGTGATCGTCCGGGAGGATATACAAGAATCATCAAATTAGGAAACCGTTTAGGTGACAATGCTGATATGGCCATGATTGAATTGGTTGATTTCAATGAATTGTACAACGGTGGTAAAAAAGAAGAGAAAAAAGGTAGAAGCAGAAGAGGTAAGTCTAAAAAAGTTGAAACTGCTCCTGTTGCCGAAGCTCCTGTTGTAGAGGAAACTCCTGTTGTAGAGGAAACTCCAGTTGCCGAAACACCAGCTGTTGAAGAATCTAATGAAGACAAAGCAGAAGCTTAAGATGCCAACTCTTCTCACATAACTTAAAAAAGGACAGACTTTACAGTTTGTCCTTTTTTTATTACGAAATCACTAAATTTGCAACACAACATCACAACTATTTTATGAATTATCAAACCCGAAAAAGAGCATTAGTTTTATTGGCAGATGGTACTATTTTTTATGGAAAGTCTGTTGGATTAGAAGGAAAAGCATTTGGTGAAGTTTGCTTTAATACCGGTATGACCGGTTACCAAGAAATTTTTACCGATCCTTCTTATTTTGGTCAAATTATGGTAGCAACCAATGCACATATAGGAAACTATGGCGTGCATGGGGAAGAAAAAGAAGCTGACCAAATCATGATTGCAGGTTTGATAGTAAAGAACTTCAGTTTTACACATTCTCGACCAGACTCAGAAAGCAATTTATTGGATTATATACAAAAACATCAATTGATTGCGATATCAGATGTGGATACCAGAGCTTTGGTAGCTTACATTCGCGATCATGGAGCTCAAAATGCCGTAATTTGTACGGATGATACTCCAATTGAGCATTTAAAAGAACTATTAGCCAAAACTCCTAACATGAAAGGTTTGGAGTTGGCTTCTAAAGTTTCTGTTAGGGAACCTTATTATTTCGGAAATCCGGAAGCAACCTATAAAATTGCAGCTTTAGATTTAGGCATCAAGAGAAATATTCTTAGAAATTTTGCACAACGCGACTGTTATGTAAAAGTGTTTCCATATAATGCATCTTTTGAAGCATTGCAATCTTTTGAACCAGATGGGTATTTCCTGTCAAACGGTCCAGGAGATCCAGATCCTTTAACCGGAGTACAACAAACTGCCAAGCAAATGATTGCTTCAGGCAAACCAGTTTTCGGGATTTGTTTAGGGCATCAAATTATTGCTTTAGCAAATGATATTCCTACCTATAAAATGTTTAATGGACACAGAGGAATTAACCATCCTATCATGAATTTAAAAACAGGTAAAGGAGAAATTACTTCTCAGAATCACGGATTTGCTGTTAACAGAGAAGCTTTAGAAAAACATCCTGATTTTGAAATTACCCATGTACATTTAAATGATCAAACGGTGGCTGGGATGCAAATGAAAAACCAAGATTGTTTTTCAGTGCAATATCACCCAGAAGCAAGTCCAGGGCCACACGATGCCTCTTACTTATTTGATGAATTCATTAAAAGAATGGAAAACAAAAAAGCGTTGGCATAAAAGTGGGTTTTAGAAATCGTTTGCGTTTATAAGTTTCTACATATTTATAAATTATAATAACTCAATTTTTTAAATTTGTTAAAATCAATCTTGTTTAAAATTTAAATTCTTATATATGAGTATTATTGTAAAAGTACACGCTAGACAAATTTTAGATTCTAGAGGAAACCCAACTGTTGAAGTTGATGTGGTAACCGAAAATGGTATTTTAGGGAGAGCAGCAGTTCCTAGTGGAGCATCTACCGGAGAGCATGAAGCAGTAGAACTAAGAGATGGTGGTAAAAATTACATGGGCAAAGGTGTTCTTAATGCAGTAAAAAATGTAAATACTGTTTTAGCCCAAGAAATTGTTGGAATGTCGGTTTTTGAACAAAACTTGATAGACCAAACCATGTTAGAAGCAGACGGAACTCTAAACAAATCCAAATTAGGAGCAAATGCCATTTTAGGTGTTTCTTTAGCAGTAGCAAAAGCAGCTGCCAACGAATTAGGTTTGCCATTGTATCGATATATTGGTGGAGTTTCTGCCAACACTTTACCAGTGCCAATGATGAACATCATCAATGGAGGTTCGCATTCCGATGCACCTATTGCATTTCAAGAATTCATGATCATGCCTGTAAAAGCACAAAACTTTACGCATGCCATGCAAATGGGTACAGAAATTTTTCACCATTTGAAAAAAGTATTGCACGACAGAGGTTTGTCTACTGCAGTAGGTGACGAAGGTGGTTTTGCACCAAACTTAGCAGGAGGTACCGAAGATGCTTTAGATACCATTAAAAAAGCAGTAGAAAATGCCGGTTATCAATTTGGAGACGAAGTGATGATTGCTTTAGACTGTGCGGCATCAGAGTTTTATGTTGATGGCAAATACGATTACAGCAAATTTGAAGGCCCAACCGGTAAAGTAAGAACTTCTAAAGAACAAGCAGAATACTTAGCCGAACTAGCTGCAAGATATCCAATTATTTCTATTGAAGATGGGATGTACGAAGACGATTGGGATGGCTGGAAATACCTTACAGAATTAATTGGAAATAAAACCCAGTTGGTTGGTGACGATTTGTTTGTAACCAATGTGGAAAGGTTGTCCACCGGAATAGAAAAGGGAATAGCCAATTCCATCTTGGTAAAAGTGAATCAAATCGGAACCCTAACCGAAACCATTGCAGCAGTAAATATGGCACACAATGCCGGATATACATCGGTAATGAGTCACCGTTCTGGAGAAACAGAAGACAATACCATAGCCGACTTGGCAGTAGCATTAAATTGCGGTCAAATCAAAACTGGTTCCGCTTCTCGTTCCGATCGTATGGCAAAATACAACCAATTACTTCGCATCGAAGAAGAGTTAGGCAACGTAGCCTATTTTCCGGGAGTAAGTGCATTTAAACAAAAATAACACATAGCTATTTTCAATATTTAACCCTTTCAGGTCTTGTATTTGAAAGGGTTTTTTATGGCAAATTACTTCCTAATCGGGCTTTTCTTTACAACACACCAAAAAAACAAAATAATTGGCAAGCTCCAAAATAGCTTCCATTGGTTGCTTTTTGGAACCAAACAATTCTAGTATGTTTGCTTTGGCTTAGTTTCCACTGCAATCCCTTTGCAATGTCAATGTAAATTTCAATATCAATTTTAATTTACTACATACTAATAGCTATTTGCTTTTTACTATTCACTAATCACTATTCACTATTCACTAACCCCCACATATACCAATTTTGCAATTTTAATGTAAATTTAACGAAAACGATTGAAATTAAATTTTAACAATTTCGTCATTTATCGTAAATTAGCAACAATTATTAAGAAACAATTATTAAGTAACAATATAAATCCTATAAAATGAGTGATATTGCCATTTTAAAATTAGATGGAAAGGAAATTGAATTGCCGGTTATAAGAGGTTCAGAAAATGAATTTGCTATTGATATTGATAAGCTGAGAGCGTTAACAGGAGCAATTACTTTAGATCCGGGTTATAAAAATTCTGGAGCATGTAAAAGTGAAATAACTTTTTTAGATGGAGAAGAGGGGATTTTAAGATATCGAGGATATGCCATTGAAGATTTAGCTGAGAAAGCTAATTTTTTAGAAGTATCCTATTTGTTGATTTTCGGAGAATTACCAAATAAAGCAACTTTAGTAAGATTTGAAAACGATATCCGTAAATATACCCTTATTCATGAGGAGATGAAAAATATTCTCGATGGCTTTCCAAAAACAGCTCATCCAATGGGAGTATTATCATCATTAACTTCTGCATTAACAGCGTTTAACCCAAAGGCTGTAAATCCACATAATGAAGAGCAAATGTATCAAGCTGTTTGTAAAACCATGGCTAAATTTTTGGTTATAGCAACTTGGACATATAGAAAGATGCAAGGGTATCCGATGAGTTATTACGACAACTCTAAAGGATATGTAGAAAACTTTATGCATTTAATGTTTGAATTGCCAACTTCAAAATACAACGTTGATCCAAAAATAGTTGATGCATTAGACAAGTTGTTTATTTTACATGCAGACCACGAACAAAATTGTTCAACTTCAACAGTAAGAATTGTTGGTTCATCACATGCAGGTTTATTTGCGTCAATTTCTGCAGGTGTTTCTGCACTTTGGGGGCCTTTACATGGTGGTGCTAACCAAGCAGTGTTAGAAATGTTAGAAGAAATTCACAACAACGGTGGGGATGTTGCCAAATACGTATTAAAAGCAAAAGACAAAGACGATCCGTTCCGATTGATGGGCTTCGGTCATAGAGTATATAAAAACTTTGACCCAAGAGCTACCATCATTAAGAAAGCAGCAGATGATGTTTTGAGCTCGTTAGGAATACAAGACCCATTGTTAGATATTGCCAAACAATTAGAAAAAGTTGCTTTAGAAGACGAATACTTCAAAGCAAGAAATTTATATCCAAATGTTGATTTTTATTCTGGAATCATTTACCGTGCATTAGGCATTCCAACCGAAATGTTTACAGTACTATTTGCTATTGGTAGATTGCCGGGTTGGATTGCTCAATGGAAAGAGATGAGAGTAAACAAAGAACCCATAGGAAGACCACGTCAGTTATATGTAGGGTCACCGACAAGAGCTTTTGTCACAATAGACAAAAGATAGTTTAAAAAAAAATCTCGGAATTTCCGAGATTTTTTTTTGAGTTTATTCAAACAACCTTTTGTATAAAGCTGGATTAGTATTAAGCTTATTTAATTGATCCTCATTAAAAGCTCCTTTTAATTTATCGCCAAATCGCTTTTTAATTTCAATTTTGGTACTTTCTTCTGAAGCATCATTAATGGCTTGATAACGCATCACCTGTAAAGTTTTGATATCTTCAACCAACCATTCTTCAACTCCAATCAATTTTATAATTTCGTTAATGTCAGAAGTAGCTTGTTGTTCAGGGTTAATTTTTTCTGATTGTTTTTTAGTTTGTGCTTGAATTGTAAAAGCAAATCCAAAGGTTAATAAACATAAATAGAATAATTTTTTCATGATATTTTGTGGTTTCAATGGTTAGTCAAAAAAAAAGTGTAAGCGAATATAAATCATTTAGATGTTGCTACCAAATTTTTTAATAATAACTATAAATTCAATTGAAAAAATTTAATTTAAAAATACAGATATGAATAATAACCACATTTATATTTTAAATTTATAACTTTTTATGAGAGCTTATTTTGTTGAAAATAGATGTATTTTTTAAAATATTATGGTAGTTATAATTTTCAATCATTTTCCGATATAATATCCACCAATTGGAAATCAAAAAGGTACACATGATCCAAAAGTGGTCTTTTTGAAAGTGTAAGAATACAAAAACTAGCGATAGGATAAAATAAGATATCACTGAATAAAACATAATTTTATTTCTGCTTTGCCAAATTAATGAAATTCCAATTAGTATCGGATTTACTACCAAAGGATTGTAGTTATTACTTACTTCATAATGGTGCGAATACCACCCAACAAAAAGCAAAAATAGTCCCAATAAACCTTGCATCCAAAACCAAATAGTAGAAACGGTTCTTAATTTAACGAAACTAAAAAAAGCAACAATAACCAACCAAATCCACCAATGGTTCCAAACAGAAAAGTAGTCTTTGTTTAATCTTGGTAATAGGGAGTTGGTTGCTTTTAATTTTACTTGTTGGTCCAAACTTTCTTGCAACTCTTCCGGTAGAAAAATTTGTGCAGCTGCAACATCAGTTTTGCTTCCAAACATTAAATTGATTCCCAATTTTTCAAAAAAACGATTGCCTAACTTATCGTTGATTTCCTCTCTGTAAGAAGGAAAATTTTCTCCAACTTTAGTAATTTTTACAGGCAATTGTTGGTTCAAAACCTGCCAGACTTTGGTGGTGCAATTTTCGTCTATGAATTTGTATTCATAGTATTTTTTATCTGATTGTAAAATTTGGTTGAGGTCGTCAAAAATCTTTTGTTTGGTGGAGCTTTCTATATTTAATTCTTGTTCTACCACACTTCTGCCAAAATATTGGTATTGGTACATAAAGTTTCCAAAAGATTCTGTAGTGCCAAAATAAAGCAAATCACCTTTGATAAATTTGGTATAAAAATTTGGAGTGCTAAAGTCAAACATCCCAAAATTATAAACAATATCTAATTGATTGTTTGGGTCTTGTACGCGTAAACCGGTATGCCCAAAAAGGGAGTAAAGTTCGTCACCTGTTCCGCATGTTAGCACACTAATTTTGGTATTTGGAGATAGGGTTATTTGTGCAAAGGTTATTTGCGAAAGAAATAGAATAATGAAATAAAAAAGAATTTTTTGCATTATCTAAAAATTCCTAAGTCAATTCGTAGCGAAAAAATATTAGAATACAATGCCACACTTTGGTCACCGATATCCGTTAAGGCATAATCAATTTGAATGCCTTTGTAGCGAAAACCTAATCCTATGTTTGGTTGAAAAGCTACAGACTCTCTACCATCTAACTGACGAACATTTTGAAAATTTCCAACTCCTACTCTTAAAAAAACCATGTCGGTATATCCAAATTCAAATCCTATGGCAGGGTCAATGCTCACCAAGCTGGAAGAGATGATGTCGTTGGTTTGTTCAAAACGCATATTTAAGTTTGCAGCAGCAGTTAAGGAATAATCGTAATTAAAAGTAAACTTTTTGCTTACCCCAAACTGTGCTTTTGGCAAAGTTATTTCAGTAGTTTCTGGCAAATCTTGGTTTTCACCTGGAATGGCATTGGCAATTTCTTGAAATTTTTCTTCATTAATATTCCAAATATTATAAGTAGTGGTAATATCGCGAAGCATCAATCCAAAATTCCATCCATTTCTTTCAAATTGTACTCCAACATCCAAACCAAATCCCCAGGAGGAGGCAAAATCTCCAATAATTCTTCTAATTACTTTTGCATTTACCCCATATTGCAATCCCGGAACCGGTAATTTTCTGGCATAGGAAAAAGTAATTCCATAATCTGCCGTAGAAAACAAACTAATTCGATTGTAGTCAATATTTCCTTGGTTATCTATTAATTGTGTGGTGTTTAAAATATCATCCACTCCAAATCGAATCAAAGAAATTCCCCATGCACTTCTGTCGTCTATGGGTTTTGCAAATGCTGCATAATCATATTGTGCAATATTGGCAAAGTAACTGGCATGCATTAATGCTAATTCAGAATCTTCTAACTGAACCAAACCAGCTGGATTCCAGTACCCGGCATTTACATTATTGGTTTGTGCAGTAACAGCATTGGCCATTCCTAAAGATGCGGCATCTACTCCAATATTCATAAATTCGTTGGAGTATTTTCGCACCGCTTGTGCCATAAAAAATTGGCTTACCAAAAACGTAAGTATGTAAATGATTTTCTTCAAAAACAATTTTTTTACAAATATCAAAGTTAAAACGCATTTGCCCTACACATATTGTTGTTTTTTTTTGAAAGAAGAGTTTCATTTAACATTACTTCTAATTTTGTTTGATAGGTTTCGATACTTTGCCGGAATGAACTATCTTCGTATGACTTTATTGAAATTATTTTTTTCTCAAAAATCTATTTATGAATTTCAAGACTTACATTCCTAATGCCTTTACTATGGCTAATTTAGCCTCTGGTTGTTTTGCAGTAACTTTTTTGTTAAAAGATGATTTTGTTACTGCTTTTTGGATGGTATGTTTGGGAATTTTCTTCGATTTTTTTGATGGATTTTTTGCAAGATTGCTTAAAGTTACTAGCGATTTAGGTTTGCAATTAGATAGTTTGGCAGATATGGTAACTAGTGGCGTTGTTCCAGGTTTGGTCATGTTTTTATTAATGAAACAAACCACAACTAACGAGTATTTACCTATATTGGGTTTTATCATCACCTTAGGCTCAGCCTATCGATTGGCAAAATTTAATATAGACACCCGTCAAACCGATCAATTTATCGGATTGCCCACTCCAGCTAATGCGTTATGGATTTCTGCATTGCCTTGGTTTGTCATACAATCGGCATCTCCTTTCTCTCAATGGTTAAACCAATATGCGATTTTGTTGGTTTTGTCTGTTTTAAGTGCTTTTTTACTCAATGCAGAAATTCCACTTTTCTCTTTAAAAATTAAAGAGTTTCAATTGAATAAGTTGATTTTTCCTATTCTATTGCTTGTAACAAGTGTGGTTGGATTGCTATTGTATGGGGTATTAGCAGTGCCTGCAATTATCTTATTCTATGTGCTACTATCTATAGTTAAAAACCAATTTTTTAACATCTGATGCCAAGGAGAAAAACCAATACAAAGCCCAGTTTTGTTTCGCGATTGGTAAAGTTTTCATTGCTTTTTTTGTTGCTAAGCATTTTGTTAGCATGGCTATATCAAAATCGTTTGGCTATTGCTTATTACTTTAGTTTTCAGTCTAAACACTCTAAGCAAAGTTTTCAGAAAGAAGTGGAAGATGCTCGAGTGTATCAACTGATTAAAAAACATCCGAATAGTTTATTGGGGATTGATGTTTCTGAATACCAAGGAAAAATTGATTGGAAAGAAGTTGACTCCATCGATCAAAAAGCCATTCATTTTGTTTTGGTTCGTGCAACTGCCGGAAAAGATAGGAAAGACCTAACTTTTCAAGATAATTGGAAAGCTATGGCAACAAAAAAAATAATTCGTGGAGCTTATCATTATTATCGTCCGAATGAGAATTCTATAGAACAAGCCAACTTATTCATCCGAACAGTTCGATTAAAAAAAGGCGATTTGCCTCCCGTTTTGGATATTGAAAATTTGCCCAAAACCCAGTCGTTAGATAGCTTAAAAAAGGGGTTGCAAAGATGGTTAGGAAGGGTCGAAAACCATTATGGCATTCAGCCAATTATTTATACCGGTGAAAAATATTATCAGGATTTTTTGAAAAAAGACTTTCCAAATTACACTTTTTGGATTGCCAATTACAATGGTTGGGTGCAAGATTTTCCGAAAAATGCTACTTTTTGGCAATTTACCGAAAAGGGATCTGTTAAAGGGATTCGAGGAAATGTGGATGTGAACTTATACAACGGAACTCCAAGAATGTTGCTTTATCAAACGATTCGCTAAAAATGAAGTTTCTTTTTTCGGAATTCAAAGTTTTGACCCAAATATACTTTTCTAACCATTTCGTCACTTGCCAACTCTTCAGGAACTCCCGCTTTTAAAATACCTCCTTCAAACATCAAATAAGCTTTATCTGTAATAGCCAAAGTCTCCTGAACATTGTGATCGGTAATTAAAATCCCGATGTTTTTTTCTTTTAATTTGGCAACAATTCTCTGGATGTCTTCTACTGCTACCGGGTCAACTCCTGCAAATGGTTCGTCTAATAATATAAATTTTGGGTCGGTTGCCAAGGCTCTTGCAATCTCGGTTCTTCTTCTTTCACCCCCAGACAATAAATCACCTCTATTGGTTCGGATATGGCCCAAATTAAACTCGGCAATCAAACTTTCCATTTTAGCTTCTTGCTCCTCTTTGCTTAATTTGGTTAGTTGAAGCACACTTAAAATATTGTCTTCTATACTCAATTTTCTGAATACTGAAGCCTCTTGTGCCAAATATCCGATGCCATATTGGGCACGTTTGTACATCGGAAAGTCGGTAATTTCCGTGTCGTCTAAAAATATCTTACCACTGTTTGGTTTTACCAAACCTACAATCATATAAAACGAAGTGGTTTTTCCGGCACCATTTGGGCCAAGTAAACCTACAATTTCTCCTTGGTTTACCTCTACCGAAACGCCTTTTACTACGCTTCTGCCTTTGTAGGTTTTTAAGATATTTTCTGCACGTAACTTCATCTGTTTTATGAATTAGATTGGTTTTCTAAAGCTTCCCAAAATTCGTAAGCTCTTCGCAAATGAGGTATTACAATGGTACCACCCACCAATGTTGCAATTCCCATGGCTTCCATCATTTCTTCTTTAGTTATGCCTTCTTTATAACTAGTTTCTAAATGGTATTTGATGCAATCGTCACATCTTAAAACAGCAGATGCTACCAATCCTAATAATTCTTTGGTTTTAACATCCAAAGCACCTGCAGCGTACGCATTGGTGTCTAAGTTAAAAATACGTTTAATTATTAAATGATTGCCTTCTAATAATTTTTCGTTCATTTTGGAACGATAGTCATTAAATTCTTTTACCAAGTCGCTCATAATTTTACGCTAGTTTTTTTTGTTGTTTTACCACTAATGCACTAATGCCAATACTAATTTCGTATAAAATCATGATTGGAATTGTCACAATAATCTGACTTAATACATCGGGTGGTGTAATAATTGCTGCAATAATAAGCACAATTATTAAGGTATATTTCCTATATTTTCTTAAAAAAGCAGGGGTTACCAAACCAAGTTTGGTTAAAAAGAATATGTTGATAGGCAATTCAAACAACAAACCACTTGCTAAAGTAGAAGAACGCATCAGACTGATATAAGAAGTCAAATCAATCATGTTGTCCAAGGTATTACTAACGTAGTAATTAGCCAAAAAGTTAATGGACAATGGAGCTACCACATAATATCCAAACAGCACACCTAAAATGAATAAAAATGAAGTGCTAATTAAAAAGCCGAATGCATATTTTTTTTCATTTTTATACAATGCCGGACTTACAAAAAGCCAAAACTGCCATAATATAAATGGGAAAGCCAAAATAATTCCTGCTGTAAAAGAGGTCCATAAGTGGGCTGAAAATTGTCCTCCCATTTCTCGATTGATGATGGACATTTTTATTTCTTTTACACAAAGTTCATCGCTGTAGCCAAAATTCTGACTGGCTTCGCACAACCATTGATAGGTAATAAAATTTGGATCTTTTGGACCAAATAATATCACATCAAAAATGATGTTTTTAAATAAAAAGGCTACGGTAGCTGCTATCAATACTGCTACAGTGCTTTTTACCAACATCCATCGCAATTCCTCCAGATGGTCTAAAAACGACATTTCTTTGCCAGTACTCATCGTTCAATCCCTTCTTTTAAAATATCGTGTAAGTGGATAATTCCTTGGTATTTTCGGCCGTCTACCACCACCAATTGCGTAATTTTTAAATCTTCCATTAAATGTAAGGCGTCTAATAATTTGGTAGAAGACGGAATCATTTTCGGATTTTTGGTCATCACATCTTTCGCAACAATTCCTGAAATAGTTTCCGTACGGCTTAACATTCTTCTAATGTCTCCATCGGTAATAATACCAATTACTAATTCATTTTCCAATACAGCAGTAACTCCCAATCTTTTTTCAGAAATTTCAAAAATAGCTTTCTGAATAGGTGTTTCCGGTGTAACTTGAGGTTTTTGTTCTATATTTAATATATCTTGAACTGTAAAAAGTAATTTTTTACCCAAAGCTCCACCAGGATGGTATTTAGCAAAATCCTGTGCTGTAAATTGATGTGCTTGCATTAAGCAAACAGCCAAACAATCACCCATAACCAATTGTGCTGTAGTGCTGTTGGTTGGTGCCAAGTTGTTAGGGCAAGATTCTCTCTCAACGGTAGTGTCTAAAACCACATCTGATTGTTTTGCTAAAAATGAGTTGAGGTTACCCGTCATTCCGATTAGTTGATTGCCAAATTTCTTTAAAATAGGCAACAACATTTTTATTTCCGGACTGTTCCCACTTTTAGAAATGCACATCACCACATCTTGAGGCTGCACCACGCCTAAATCACCGTGAATTGCCTCTGCAGCATGCATAAATAAGGATGGTGTTCCGGTGGAATTTAAGGTGGCAACAATTTTTTGAGCAATAATAGCACTTTTGCCAATTCCGGTAATGATGAATCGTCCGTTGGCATTTGCAATCATTTCTACTGCTTGAACAAAATCGTTGGTTAATTGATTTTCTAATTGTACAATAGCATTTGCTTGCGACCGAATGGTGCTTTTAGCTAATTCTAAAAGGGTGTTTTGCTGGTTAGTTTCCAAGGATCAGATTTATTATTATATAAGATAAAACTGTTTATTGTAACAAAATTAAGGCTTTATAAAAAACGTTAACTCTGTTTGTGGGATTCAAAATTAGTTGTATCTTTAGTCTGCAAATTTAGATAAATAATAAAATATTTGACGACTTCGTGAGGTTTTATCAATTTTAATAAATTTATTTTTAATGATTTGTAAAGCGAAGACAAACTTAATAGAGCCATATGAAGAACACCTCTATAATTGATATTCACAAAGAACTGAAGAAATATTTTGGCTTTGATCAATTCAAAGGTCTCCAGGAGCAAGTGATTAAAAATATTTTAGATCAACAAAATACTTTTGTAATCATGCCTACCGGTGGTGGAAAGTCGTTGTGCTATCAATTACCGGCATTAATTCAGGAAGGAACTGCCATAGTAGTTTCTCCATTAATTGCATTAATGAAAAACCAAGTAGATGCCATTAGAAGTTTGTCTTCTGAAGAAGGCACTGCCCACGTTTTAAACTCTTCGTTAAACAAAACTGAAATCAATCAAGTAAAATCTGATATAACTAAAGGAATTACCAAGCTATTATATGTTGCTCCGGAATCTTTGATTAAAGAAGAATATGTTGATTTTTTGAAATCGGTTAAAATATCTTTTGTTGCTATTGATGAAGCACACTGTATTTCAGAGTGGGGACATGATTTTAGACCTGAATATCGAAATTTAAGAACCATCATTAAAAATTTAGGAGATATTCCGGTAATTGGATTAACCGCAACAGCTACCCCTAAAGTTCAAGAAGATATATTAAAGAATTTAGACATGTCAGATGCCAAAGTTTTCAAGGCATCTTTTAATCGTCCGAATTTGTTTTACGAAGTACGTCCGAAAACCAAAAATATTGAAGGTGATATCATTCGTTTCATCAAACAAAACAAAGGAAAGTCTGGAATTATTTATTGCTTAAGCAGAAAAAAAGTTGAAGAAATTGCCCAGTTGTTGCAAGTGAATGGCATTAGTGCCGTGCCTTATCATGCTGGTTTAGATGCCAAAGTGAGAGCCAAACACCAAGATATGTTTTTAATGGAAGATGTAGAAGTTGTGGTGGCAACAATTGCTTTTGGTATGGGAATTGACAAACCAGACGTTCGGTATGTGATCCATCACGACATTCCGAAATCTTTAGAAAGTTATTACCAAGAAACCGGTAGAGCTGGTAGAGATGGCGGAGAAGGACATTGTTTGGCTTACTACTCCTATAAAGATGTAGAAAAGTTGGAGAAATTCATGTCGGGCAAACCAGTGGCAGAACAAGAAATAGGTTTTGCTTTGTTACAGGAAGTAGTTGCTTATGCAGAAACTTCTATGTCCAGAAGAAAATTTTTGTTGCATTATTTTGGAGAAGAATTTAACAGCGAAACCGGAGAAGGAGCCGACATGGACGACAACATGCGAAATCCGAAAAATAAAGTGGAAGCCAAAGACCAAGTGAAATTGTTGTTAGAGGCAGTAAGAGATACCAAAGAAGCTTTTAAAACAAAAGAAGTGGTGTTTACCCTGACCGGAAAAATAAATGCCATTTTAAAATCGCATAAAATTGACCAACTGTCCGTATTTGGCAAAGGATCTTCTTTAGACGAAAAATATTGGACAGCTTTGATTCGACAGGTGTTGGTAGCAGGATTGCTCAAAAAAGACATCGAAAGTTACGGGGTAATGAAGATGACACCTCTTGGATTGGAATTCATTAAAAACCCGCAAAGTTTTATGATGACCGAAGACCACGAATACAGTGAAGAAGAGGAAGATGCATTGAATGTGGTTTCCAAAACTTCGGTTGTGGCAGATGAGGTTTTGATGAGCATGTTAAAAGATCTTCGTAAAAAAGAAGCTAAAAAGCACGGAGTACCACCATTTGTGGTTTTTCAAGATCCTTCGTTAGAAGATATGGCATTAAAGTATCCTATCACCATACAAGAGTTGAGCAATGTGCATGGGGTAGGAGAGAGCAAAGCCAAAAAGTATGGCAAAGCTTTTGTGGATTTGATAGCAACGTATGTTGAAGAAAACGACATCATTCGTCCGGATGATTTGGTAGTAAAATCTACCGGAGCAAATTCTACCAATAAGTTGTTTATTATACAAAGTGTTGACAGAAAGTTGGCATTTCCAGACATTGCTGCTGCCAAAGGCATGACCATGGATGCTTTATTGAAAGAAATGGAGCAAATTGTGTATGCCGGTACCAAACTGAATATCAAATATTGGGTAGATGAAATTTTAGACGAAGACCAACAAGAGGAAATACATGAGTATTTTATGGATTCGGAAAGCGATAAAATTGAAGCAGCTTTAAAAGAATTTGATGGCAATTACGATATTGAAGAACTCCGTTTGATGCGAATTAAATTTATTAGCGAAGTAGCGAATTAACCTATACATGCCCAACTTAACTAAGTTGGGTTTTTATTTTTTAAAAAATATTTTGAAAACTTTGATTTTAATTCGACATGCCAAGTCAAGCTGGGAGTATACTTTAGCAGACCACGACAGGCCTTTGAATGAAAAAGGGAAGTTGGATAGCAAACAATTGTCCTCTATTTATTCAGATAAAATAATTGGTTTTGACCAAATGTATTGTTCTACTGCAGTACGTGCAACTTCTACCTTGCAAAATTTATTGCAAAACAAAGTTTCTGTTTCAGTAAACTATGACAAAAAATGGTATCAGTTTGATTACAGAATAGTATTACAACAAATAAAACAATTACCAACCCATTTTGATAAGGTAGTATTGGTAGGTCACAATCCGGCTTACCATGATTTGGTAGAAATAATAACTGAGCAAAGTTTTGAAAATTTTCCAACCTGTGCTTTGGCTGAAATTCAACTAAACATTACAGATTGGAAAGACCTAAACAAAGGCGAATTGCTTACTTTTTTTACTCCAAAAACATTGCTTAAATAACGTAAGTTTTGATAAATTCAGAAATCAACCATCTTACTTTTGGTTCTGCTTTTTTGGCTGCCATAAGTACTTCTTCGTGGTTTACTTCTTCAATATTTTCTTCGTCTCCCATGTCGGTAATAATAGAAATTCCCAAACAATCCATATCCATGTGTTTGGCAACAATTACTTCTGGCACGGTTGACATGCCAACACAATCTGCTCCCAATCGTTTTACCATTTTATATTCTGCCAACGTTTCAAAAGTAGGACCTTGTAACCCTAAATAAATACCTTCTTTTAAATCAATATTTCCAGATTGGGCTATGGTTTGCAAATGTTGACGCATTTTTTTGCTGTAAGGTTCGCTCATGTTTACAAATCTTGGTCCCAATCGGTCGTCATTGGCACCTCTTAAAGGATGATCTGGAAACAAATTGATGTGATCGGTAATGTTTACCAATGCTCCAACGTAGTAATCTGGATTCACTCCACCAGAAGCATTAGAAATAATCAACTGTTGGATACCTAAGTATTTCATCACTCTAATTGGAAAAGTAACTGTTGCCATGTCGTAGCCTTCGTAGTAATGAAAACGCCCCTTCATAGCCAATACTCGTTTGTTGCCAACGGTACCAATTATCAATGCTCCGTGATGCCCGGTAACTGTAGAAACCGGAAAATTAGGAATATCTTGGTATGCAATGGTATGCTCTATGGTTATTTCTTCGGTAAAACTTCCTAACCCAGAACCTAAAATGATGCCGAAATCAGGAGTGGTTTTGCAAAAAGGTTTTATAAAAGCTACGGTTTCATGAATTTTTTCCCACATATTGGTAAATAATTTGATCTAGTTTTTGAAATTCGTTGATAATTTTTACCTCAATGGGTAAATAGTATAGCTGGTTGGCTATTTCGCTGTCCTTTAATCGAACATAATCTTTTTCAGTAGTAATTATTGGGTTGTTTTTAGCGATGATTTTGATTTTATGGACATCTGCTTTTGTAAACGCATGATGGTCCGGAAAAATCAGAGTAGTGTCTTTTTCTCCTTTTACTTTTTCTATAAATAACTTGGGATCTGCAATACCAGCCACCACCACTTTGGGTTGGTTAATGATTTCTTGTAAGGATGCTTTTTCGTTTTGTGAATACACCAAATTACTGTATTGAATACTGCTGAAAAAAAGAGATATAGTTGATTTTAAAGAAAGTTTTTTTCGAATACTTGCTTGATCTTCTGCGGATAAATTTTCCGGACATTTGGTAACAATCACCATGGATGCTCTATTAACTCCAGAACTAAATTCACGAAGATTTCCGGTAGGGAGCATCCAATCATCCACAAACAAATCGTTGTATTTGGTCAATACAATTTGTAATCCGGCTTCCACCCTTCGATGTTGAAAGGCATCGTCTAACAAAATGACTTGTGTTTTGGGCTGGTCATTTAGGATTTTCTGGATGCCAACTTTACGGTTTTCACAAACAGCAACCACAATGTCAGAGAATTTTTGAAATATTTGAAAAGGTTCGTCACCTATATCTTCTGCAGTTAATTTCGGATTGGCCAACATATAACCTTTGGTTTTTCTACCATAACCCCTGCTAAGAGTCGCAACCAAAAAATCTTGGTGCAACATCTGAATCAAATATTCTAACATTGGGGTTTTACCGGTGCCTCCAACCGATAAATTGCCAACGGTAATAGCCGGAATAGCAGGTTGGTACACGGAAAAAATTCGAAAATCGTACAACCAATTTCGAACCCATGTAATCAAACCATATCCCACAGAAAATGGGAACAACAAAATCCTGAGCAAACGCATGCTACGAAATTAACCAATTTACCAAAAGCAAAAGCTGATTTACATCAGCAATTGTAAAATATTATTTTGGCAATGCAATTTAGCTTTTTATGCATACATGTTTTTACGAAGCTCTTTGATTTTAAGATCCTCTAAATAATCGTCAAAACTCATGTAACGATTAATGATTCCTTTTGGCGTAATTTCCAAAACACGATTGGCAACCGTTTGTGCAAATTCGTGGTCGTGTGTGGTGAATAATACCGAACCTTTGAAGTTTTTTAACGAGTTGTTGAAAGCCTGAATCGATTCCAAATCTAAGTGGTTGGTTGGTTCATCAAGCATCAATACATTGGCTCGAAGCATCATCATACGTGAAATCATACATCTAACTTTTTCTCCTCCCGACAACACTCTGGAAGTTTTTAAAGCTTCTTCACCCGAAAAAATCATTTTCCCTAAAAATCCTCTTACGTATACTTCATCACGTTCTTCTTCAGTTTTAGCCCACTGTCTGAGCCAATCTACCAAAGTATAATCGTTATTAAAAAACGCACTATTGTCTGCTGGTAAATAAGATTGAATAGTGGTAATTCCCCATTCAAATTTTCCGGTATCGGGTTGTAAATTGCCATTGATGATTTCGTAAAATGCTGAGGTCGCTCTGGAATCTTTAGATAAAACCACAATTTTATCTCCTTTTGCCATGTTTAAATCCACCTCTTTAAACAAGGTTTCTCCATCCAGGCTATAACTTAGATTTTCAATATTTAAAATTTGGTCTCCAGCTTCTCTTTCTTGATCAAAAATAATGGCAGGGTATCTTCTGCTAGAAGGTTTTATCTCGTCTAAATTTAATTTTTCAATCATTTTTTTACGAGAAGTAGCTTGTTTTGATTTGGCTACATTGGCACTGAATCTGCGGATAAATTCTTCTAATTCAGCTTTTTTCTCTTCTGCTTTTTTGTTTTGCTGAGCACGTTGTTTTGCTGCTAATTGGCTACTCTCGTACCAAAAGGTATAGTTTCCGGAATAGTGATTAATTTTTCCAAAATCAATATCAGAAATGTGTGTACAAACTGCATCTAAAAAGTGACGGTCGTGCGATACCACCAAAACAGTGTTTTCATAATTCGCTAAAAAGTTTTCTAACCATTGAATGGTTTCAAAATCTAAGTCGTTGGTAGGCTCATCCATAATCAATACATCCGGATTGCCAAAAAGTGCTTGTGCCAAAAGTACACGAACTTTTAGTTTCCCTTCCATTTCACTCATTAATGTATAATGGTAATCGGCAGAAATTCCTAAATTAGATAGCATTGAAGCTGCATCAGAATCGGCATTCCAACCATTCATTTCTTCAAATTGCACTTGCAATTCTCCAATTCTATCCGCATTGGAATCATTATAGTCAGCATACAATGCATCCATTTCTGCTTTAATAGCATACAAAACCTTGTTACCCATTAAAACGGTTTCCAAAACCGTATGATCGTCAAACATATTGTGGTTTTGGTTTAAAACCGACATTCTTTTTCCAGGTTCTAAAATCACTTTTCCGGAAGTAGGATCCATCTGTCCGGATAAAATTTTCATAAAAGTTGATTTCCCTGCACCATTGGCACCTATAATCCCATAACAATTGCCCTGGGTAAAGGTTACGTTTACTTCGTCAAATAAAATTCTTTTACCAAATTGAACCGAAAGGTTAGAAACTGTAAGCATGAAAGGTGTTTTTTTTAAGTGGTGCAAAAGTAGAAAAAGATTTTGGTTTTTTAAGAAATAGGAAGCAAGCCTTCTAAAAATTAGTTATTTAACTACCTATTAACATCCTTCTTAAGTCCTTACAGATACATTTGTTATTAGCAAAATGGAAAACGATTGAATAAGCATTACCCAATTTACCTTAGTTTAGTAGGATTACTCTCTTTATTAACTTCCTGTAATTATTTCGGAAAGAGGGATCACGTTGCCTATTTTGGTGGCGAAATCATCAACCCAACTTCTCCATACGTGTTGTTCATGCAAAATGAGGAGATATTGGATACATTATACTTAGATAAAAACAATCGTTTTTTTAAAAAGTTTGATTCCTTGGTTCCTGGAATGTATTCCTTTAAGCACGAGCCGGAATACCAATATGTATACTTTGACCAAAACGATAGTTTGATGGTTCGTTTAAATACCCAAGATTTTGACGAGTCAGTTGTGTTTTGTGGTAAGGGAGAAGACAAGAACAATTTTTTAATGGAATTGTATTTGAAAAATGAAAGTGATCGTCAGAAAATGTTTGAAGTGTATGATTATGAGCCAAAGCAATTTCAACAGTATGTTGATTCTATTTTTTTGGTGAAGAAAGAATTTTTTGAAGAAAAAAAGAGCAAGTTAAATTGGAGTGAAGGTTTTGATTTGTATGCCAGAACTGCTTTGTATTTTAGTCATTATATCAAAAAAGAAATTTATCCTTTGGCACATAATGTACGAACCGGACATAACTTATTTAAGGAGTTACCGGCTTCGTATTTTTCTCATCGAAATAATATTGATTACAATGCCAAGGATTTAATGTACTACTCCCCATTTATGCAGTATTTGAATCATATGATGAGTGCCATTGCTTTTGAAAAGACACAGAATATTGCAAATAAAGGAGAGCAATTGCTGCAGATAGGATTGCATAAATTAACTATTGCAGATACTATTTTTACCTCTCAAAAATCAAAGAATAAGATTTTTACCCACATTGCATATTCTTATTTGTTGGAAGACCAAGATGTGAAAAACAATACAGCTTTTATTGATGCATTTAAATTGAAATCAAAAGATTTGGATGTGTTAAATGAGATTACCAATATTGGCAATCACATTCATAACTTACAAGTTGGAAATAAAATTCCAGTTAATGAGTTACAAACTTTGTCACTGGATACCATTTCATCACTAGAAGTTTTTAAAAGAAAATCTGTAGTGTTTTTTTGGACATCTAAAGCAGAATCTCATAGATATTCTGTACACAAGAAAGTGATAGATTTTCAGACTAAATATCCAAACTATGATTTTATAGCCATAAATATCGATAAGGATATGGAAGATTGGCAAGCAGCAATTAAAGACTTAAACTATGGTAAAATCAAACAGTTTCGTGCGATAAATTTTGAAGTGTTAAAAGAAAAATGGGTGTTGCTGAAATTACAACGCTCCATGATTTTGAATGAAAATGGTGTTATTGTACAACCTTTTGTCAATTTATTTGCGGTTGATTTTGAAAATCATTTGAAGTAATACAAATTATACAAATATTAAAAAAGCGGCTTAGCCGCTTTTTTTTATTGATTTCCTTTGGCATGATCTGCCAAAAATTGTGCTAAACCAATATCGGTTAACGGATGTTTTAATAAGCCTAAAATTGCAGAAAGAGGCCCTGTCATTACATCTGCACCAATTTTAGCACAGTTAATAATATGCATGGTATGACGAACAGAAGCAGCTAATATTTGAGTTTCAAAACCATAGTTTTCATAAATTTCTCTGATTTCTGCAATCAGGTTTAATCCATCGGTAGAAACATCGTCTAATCTACCAATAAATGGCGAAACATAGGTTGCACCTGCTTTTGCTGCTAACAATGCTTGACCGGCTGAAAAAACTAAAGTTACATTGGTTTTGATTCCTTTGCTACTAAAGTATTTACAAGCTTTGATGCCTTCTTTGGTCATCGGGATTTTTACTACAATTTGCGGATGTAATTCAGCCAAAATCTCTCCTTCTTTAATCATGCCATCGTAATCAGTAGCGATTACCTCTGCACTTACATCTCCATCTACAATTTTACAAATATCCACGTAATGTTTCAAAATGTTGTTGTTTCCTGTAATGCCTTCTTTTGCCATTAATGAAGGATTGGTAGTTACACCATCTAAAATCCCTAGGGATTGGGCTTCTTTAATTTGTTCTAAGTTAGCTGTGTCGATAAAAAATTTCATGGTTGCTTTTTTAAGTAGTTGGTGCAAAAGTACAATAGATTTTGCAATTTTATGGGATAAAGTATGGTTAGAATCAACATCTTATTTCAACTGATAATGGTTTTTTAGCATTTTTTCGTACCAAGTGTCGGGTAAAATTTTCTTTAAAAAGATGGAAAACTTTTGCAGGAATGCTCCTATTGGGTAGTGTACTTTAGGTTGGTTATTACGAATGATTTTTTCTACCTTTTTTGCCAACAGCATTGGGTCGCTACCCTCTGCAACATGGTCATTCATTTGTTTTAGTTGGTTTTGGTACGTAGTGTAGTACGGAGAATCTTTTTTTAATGGAGCATGAAATCTTCCAGCTGCAATATTGGTAGAAAAGTCACCCGGTGCTACTGTACAGACTTTAATTCCAAATTCGGCTACCTCCATTCTAATCCCCTCAGAAATTAATTCTAAAGCTCCTTTTGAAGCAGAGTATGGTGCACGATAGGGAAGGCCCATGTATCCTGCTATAGAAGTAATATTGATAATTAACCCTGATTTTTGTTCTCGCATGGTTGGCAAAACTTCTTGCATGATGGCAATTGGCCCATATAAGTTGATCTCCATTTGGTTTTTAATAGCATCCATTGGAATTTCCTCTAATGGACCGGTGATACCTACTCCTGCATTATTAATCAAAACATCTATTTTACCCTCCATTTCTTTAACATAAGAAATGCATTGCTGGACTTGTTGTAAATTTCTTACATCCAATGAAACCAATGTAATGGGACTTTTTGGGTAGTTTTTCGGATCACGACTTGTGCCATAAACAGTATATCCTTTTTCTTGTAGATACATTGCAATGGATTTTCCAATTCCGGAAGATGCTCCTGTAATTAGTACAACTTTGCTCATATTATCTAATTAAAGAAAAATGCCCTTTGGCTACTCTTCCATCTTCCAATTCTATCACATACCAGTAGTCGGTAGATGGAAGTGATAGTCCTTGGAAAGTGCCATCCCATCCAGCCTCAACAGGTTGGATGTGTTTGATTAACTTTCCGTATCGGTCGAAAACATAAATTTGGGTATTTGGATAAAAAAATTGATTGGCTCCTTGCAATGTCCAGATATCATTAATGCCATCTCCATTTGGTGTAAAGTACGGTGGAATACGAAGTATAGAAACAGCTTGCTGGGTAATGCCACAACCTTTTTTATCTCGAACATAAACGGTTCTGATTCCTGCTGCTATGCCACTAAAAACATTCGAATCTTGGTATGGTCCATTCGGACTGTCTAAAGCGTATTCGTATTCACCAGCTCCAGAAACTGTTACTGTAATAGAGTTAACAGGAGACAAGTCAACAACCTCAATATTAGTTATGGTTGCAGGCTCTGAATACACCACAGTAATATCTTGCTCTCTAAAGCATCCTTTATTGGTGGTGACTCTCACAGTGTAAACACCCTCTTGGGCAACCAATAATTGTGGACCCAAACCTCCATTTACTGGTACTCCGTTGTAGCTCCATTGGTGCGTAAAATTGCCAGGATTACTTCCTAATAAATTTGGTGTTAATAGTACAGCTGGATTTCCGGAACAATATATAAATTCCTGATTTGGGCCTAAATTAGGTAATGCGTTTACTACCAATCTAACATAAGGGCCAACCCCAAAACAAGCGTTATTTAAATTATTTTCAACCCTCACCCAAATTAATTGTGCAAAGGGAGTGGTGTTTCTGTAGTTGGAAATATTAGTTATTTCTAAGGAATTTCCGTTTATATCAAATTGAATTTCTGCATCTTGTTGTGAGGCGTAAAAACGAACTGAAAATTGAGTAGGATCACTTACAAAGTTTAACAGCTGTGGGATGATATTAGCAAAATTAAATACCGAAGTACCATCGTTGTCTGAGCTTACTCCAGCAACTGCATCATCACAATCTTCAAAAACAACTTGAAAATTATTCGGAATTTGGTTAAAAGAAACCACAATCGGAATTGAGATTATTTGGCTACATTGGTTGCTATTAGTAACTCTCACCCAAACTGTGGTAGAAGCTGTATTAAAGTTGGTAGGAGTACTAATTAAACCAGTATTTCCTCCAGCTAGTGCATCCGTTTGGTTGGTGTAATATTGAAAGGTTTCTTGGGCATGGTTGCTAGAAACTTGTGCATTGAATAAGGTTAAATTAATTCTGGAAATACCATCGCCATCATTGTCACACTGCACCAAACTCACATTGTTATTTAGTTGTGGCAAAGCATAAACTGTCAAACTTGCTGTATTGGAAGTAACTTCACAACTATTACCAGTTCGGTTCAAAATTACTCGATAAAGGTTGTTGTCAAAAGTTTGAGGTGTATTGTTAATGGTTAAAGTTGCTGTGGTTGCTCCGCTATAGTTAGTGTTATTTGTTATGTTATTCCAAGTAGCTCCAGCATCGGTACTAACTTGCCATTGAAAGGTAGTAATATTACCAGCAATGATGGCAAAAGAAGTGCTTGCGTTAAAACAAACCGATGCATTATTTGGCTGTTGGTTAACAACAATTGGAGCACTAATGGCATAATTAGGTTGTGGAATTTGGTACCCTCCTGAGTTTTGTACTACTCCAAGATTGTTTACAGTTATGGGTGATGTTCCCAATCTTCCATCGTTATCCGGATCGGTAAATCCTGCTTCAATTACATCAAAGCATTGGTCTGCATCACTATCTAAATCGATATTATTAAATATATTATCGGTATCTAAGTCTGCAATGGTATAGTTGATAGTTCCACTATTTGCAGAGGTTTCTAAATTATTGAACAAACCATTGGTGCCAAATGCGGTTGGATTTCCATCAATTCTTCCATCTAAATTGGCATCTGTAGCATTGTGTCCTGCTTCGTGTAAGTCATAAATTCCATCGTTATCACTATCTAAGTCGATGAAATTTGGAATCCCATCTGCATCACTGTCTAACGGAATGCTTTGATTTTCAAAAGCATCATCCATACCGTTATTGTTGGTATCATTTCCTGTATTAGCGGCAAAAGCAAAAGCACCTCCTTCTGTAAAATCCGGAATACCATCATTGTCAGCATCTAAATCTAAAGCATCCTGAATACTATCTCCATCAGAATCTCTAGGAACACAATTTGCAACCAACTTAAATGAAGAACGAACGGGAGTAATATCTTGTAAGTTTTTTTGCTTGATTTTGATAAAATCTACCAAATACGCTCCAATTCTGAAATTGCCTTGTCCGGCTGGTAAATCAGAACCACTATTTAATCGGAAGCGAATTTCGAAAGATGAATAAAAGGTAACATTGTTTTCAAAAACCCCATCATAATCGGTATCTATTAACAATTGATCATTTGGGTTTGCAATGGTCAACGTTTTATTTACCGGAACTTGAATGACGTATTCTGTATTTGGGTTTAATAAAAAATTTCCGGGTGTATTGGCATCAATATAAGTGAGCTCTACAGAAGTTGGATTGGCAAAATTGTATTGTATAGCGGTTTCGCTGTCAAACCCCTCTAAACTTTCTAAAAATATTTGTGAATTGTTGTCGAAAGTAACTGGTGTTGGGGATGCATTTATTCCTAAAACTTCTGTGGTGACTTGAAAACTATTGTTGTAGTTTCCAACTTGAATTTGTCCGGAAGAAGTAGTGTTATCTACTATTAAATTTTGATTGCCATAAGATTCTGTACAGTTGGAAATACCGTCATTATCTAAGTCGATATCAATATTATCTGGTACTCCATCATTATCAGAGTCAATCGTGCATCCACTTACTGGAATAATATCTGAAGTAAAAGTAGTGCCACATTGAGCTAATGTTGCAGATAAAAAATAATAACCTGGTTGCGTTGGAGAAAAATCAGGGGTTATAGCTCCTACAATGGGGGAGTTATTAAAATACCATTGGTATTGGTCAAAAGGCGAAAGTGTATTAACATTAAGTTCGATATTAGGAATACAATTATCTGCATCTACATTAAGTTTTTCAAAAATGATTTCTGGTTTAAAGGTAAATCCGGAATAATATCCACCATAGGTTGCTGCAGCATTGGAACCGTAGTAAGATAAATAAATAGATTCTGTAGAAAATACCGATACATTTCCACCTAAGCCACTCATCCTATAACTTACATAATCTGTATTACCAGTAACTGCAAAAGGTCCATTTAATTGTATTCCTCCAGGAAGATTGGCACTAGTATAATTTACACCATTAATGATAAAGTTTAACGTTGCACCAGTTTTGGTAACAATATTTACATTACCGGTGTAAGTAAAATTCCCAATACGATCTATTTGCGGAATGTTGTCAATAATTTTTGGAGTCTCACAACTTATAGGTGGAACAAAAAACACTTCTTGGTTGGCTTGACTATCTGTGCCTCCCAAACCTTGATAGGCAAAAACAGGTTTGGAAGTTGTGACATACATGTTCCCATTTGCATTGAACAAATTGCCAGGGATTCCATAATATTCTCCTGCATTTATGATTGTTTGAGGAGTAGTATTGCCATTTATAAAAATTTCAGTTTCATCTTCATGTGCTACCAATAATGGTTTTTCTACAGCATCTACACCTTGTGCACGGACAAAAATGTATTCCGAACCAATTCTTTCAGCCCCAACAATTTGGTCTAACCCTAAGTCTAGATTATTTTGATTGGTTCCGTTAGTCCCACCGTAAGAGCCACAATTTACTGCAATTGGCTTATTTGATTTTACCAAAGCTCCAATCATTCCGTCTTTATTGGCAATGGTTGGACCTTTTACTGCTAAAGTAAAACTTTCCCCTCTGTTCAAAGTCACACTATTAGGGGTGTTTCCTGCAGCAGCATTGTTGATTAAAGAAATACCAGGTTTTAAATCTTCAAATTCTACAATGGTATTGTTTTCGGTAGCTAAAACAGAAACAAAAGTTAAGTGAATGTTGTTGATTGTTGCAATTCCGGTATTGGTCATGGCACCAATTCTAAATTCTTTACCTAATGCTGCCAATCCTTTTGACACCAAGCCACTTGCTTGATTTGGTAAACCTGTTTGGTTATTTACAGCAGCGGTAACTCTAACTGCAACATATACTTGATCTTGTGCTTCAACTATGTATCCTTTATTGTTTAATATAGTATTTACAAGAGCTTCGTTTACATGTAATTGCGTATTTAAACCAAAGCCAATATTAAATTCAAAAGGGTTGTCTCTAGAAACTGTTCCTGCAATGCTACCACCACCAATTGCAGTAATGGTAAAATTAATTGGGGTAATACTAGGGGATGATATGTACATTATCTGATTCATAGCTGCTTGGTTGTCAGAACCAACTACAGGTGGTATGTAGTGAGTTTTGCTAAATTGAGCTAATAAGAATAGTGGAAATAGTAAGGCTAATAATAAGTTTTTCATGTTTTGTGTAAAAAATCTCATTCGAATATTCGAAAGCTTTGCAATTTACAAAAAAAAGATGGTTGCTTGCATGAGGCAATGATTAAAAAATGCTTAATAAAATCAAGTGTTTTTAACGAAAAATCAGTCTTCGAGCATTGTAGTTTAAGTGCAATACCAACTCTCCTTTTCGGGTGTAGGAATATTTGTTAACACCTAACAAATCGCTTAAAAATGTATTTGAAGCAACATCACAATTGGCCCCTTTTGGGCTAAATGCTTTGCATGCAATGTCTCTTTCGTTTCTGGTGTATCTTCCGGTGAACTTACCACAAGGTAGTGTAACTTCATATTTGGCATTTGGCAACCAGTTTATCGAAGCGGGGCTAAAGTTTTTTTCTTCTTTATCTCCCTGAATAACTTGTGAAAGTTGCCAAGTTTTTTGGGTAATTTCGGGCAAACAATACTTTACTTTACTTTTTTTAGGTGCTTTAAACCAATACACTTTTGGGTCAAGTACTTGGTTTTTTGTGCCATTTTCTAAACAAAATTGAATGGTGTCGTTTTGTATATAATACACCAAACTATCTTTTGGCTCCAAAGGAGTAATTCGAGCTACAATAACATCATTGTTAGTAAAATCAACTACTTTTTTTATTCTAGCAAGCATTTCTTTAACCACGTATTTGCTTCCATCAATTCCATACATGGTTGCCATCATTTTTTTGGTATCTTCTTCAAACTCTTTTTCTGAAGTGTAACAAAAAACTCTGTCCATACTACCGTTTCCGTCAGGAGTGGTTGTGAATGGAAAAATCCAAGAGCTTAAATTGGTGTCTGATGGTTCAAAATTATCCATTGCCACAACTATGGGCTCTAAATTTGGAACTACTTTTTCTTTGCTACTACTTTTAGAACAGGATTGCAAAATTGCAAATGCCATCAAAAAAACAAATAATTGAATCCTCATCACTTATATTTTTATGATTTTTGCTCTTTGTTAAAATATACCAAGTAATAATACATTTGTCGTTCTTCATCCCAGCCTTTTTCTACAAATTTTTCCGCACTATCCGGGTTAATAAAATCTAGTTTTATTTGGATATTGGTATCCAAATTAATTACATTCTTTATTTTTTTTCTGGCATCTGTTACCGCTGCATTTGCAATCGGAAAATTGGTGACATCCTCAATGGCATATTTCGGGCCTTTTTCCATTTTGTAGTTTTTGAATTCCGGGATTAAATCCGGATTATCAATCACTTCATTTAAAAATTTGGTTTCTTCAAATTCGTTATTTTTAGCAAAAAAGTTAACCGATCGATTCATAAACATCACTTCTTCTTTTTTGTCTTCTGCCGGAAATATCACATCTTTGGCAAATTCCTGACACAATTTCAAATATTTTTTGGTCATGAAGTTTTCATCCGGAAAAATATCTACCGATAAAAAGTGTTCTAACCAATATCTGGCATCATAACGGTTGCTGTCTATGGTAAGAATTTTATATCCTTGCTCTTTTTCTACATTAAAAATTAGGCAACCTTTGTCAAGTTTGTTCAAATTAATACCGTGTTGCAAAATCATTTGCAAGTTGTTTCCTTGTTCTTCAAATTGTAAAAAATCTGACTGTAACTCGCTTTTAAAAACTCCTAAAGCATCTACTTTTTGATTGTCTATAACCAAATCGGTAAAATAACAAACATATACCTCTCCATTTTTTATGTGTGGATGGTTGGATTGCTCGTATAAGTGTTTGGTGATTTTTTTAGAAACTTCGTAGGTAGTATTTGGGTTGGTAAAAACCTCACTTGCCAATTGATACATTTCATGAAATTCCAAGTCTACATCGTGCACAAATTGAAAGTAGTTTTCCTCTTTTTCGCGAAATGGTTTTAAAAAGTATTCTTTTAAAAGCGGGGTTAATTCGTCGTTTAAAGCAAAAGCATTTTCAGATAAAAATATTTTTTCGCTTCTGCTTTTATTCCCAACTCTGTGAACCGAAATACTTTCGATATGTACACCAAATAAATTGATCATGTTATTGTTTAGGTATATTAATTAATTCCAATTTTCTTCAAAGCCAAAATCTTCAAACGAGTCATCTCCATCAAATAAGTCCATGTCTTCTTCATCTATACCATCTTCAAAATCGTTGAATAATTCGTCCTCTCCATCAAAATCAGTATCGGTTGCACTAGCTGGCAATTGGCCATGAGCATACAATAATTCAGGATATGTAGCACCTTCTTCGGGTTCTACCATGGCTGCTAGCTCCACAAAAAAGGTCCACATGTTAAAAAAGTCGTACACGTAAATCATTTTTGTTTGTTTTTCGTATAGTATATCGTTTAAAGAAAAGTCGGCCATTATTCTAACTTGTCCAGGCTCATCACCTGTATCAAATAACGGAATTTCATCTTGTTGGTTCCATTGGTCATCGCATGTATAAAAAGAGGCAACTTCACTTCCGTCAAAGGCAAAGGCATTTACAATAGCATTATGAAAATCCTCTAAATTGGCATTACTTTCAATTGCAATATCTCTAAAAATATCTTCTTCTGCATCCAGAATCACACGTAGTTTGTAAATCATGATTTTTGTAAGATTAGGATGCAAAAATACATATTTTTTTCTCGAAAGTTTTTACCAATTACAATTCATCCTTCTAATTCCACAACTCGGTAAGAAAATATTTTATCGCTGCGAAGGAGACTCCATCTTTGTTTCATCAAACCATAAAACTATTTAAAATGATCAGATTAATTATGTATTTCGTATGGATGTTTTGTTCCGGATTAATTGCACAAAATACTCTGGAAACAAACTTGCAAAAGGCATTGATTATGTGGGAAGAAAACAAAATTTCAGAAGCGGTAAAGTTGTTAGAAGGCATTGGTGTTTCAGAACATCAGGATTGGTTGCCTAGCTATTACTTAGGAGTAATCCACGTAACAGAGGCTTTTAGGAATAGCCAAAACAAGTTATTAATGGAAAGCCATTTAAAGAATGCTGAGAAGGCAAGTGATTTAGCCTTTAAAATGGCACCAAATGAAGTAGAAGTGATGGTACTAAAAGCAATGGTTTTAACTGCATGGGTGGTGTATGATCCGATGGTAAACGGACAAAGTTTATCACCAGAAATTATTGCTTGGTATGGAAAAGCCGAGAAATTAGAACCAAATAATCCGAGAGTTCACTTTAAAAGAGCACAATTTGAATTGGGTTCTGCCAAGTTTTTAGGGATGAGTACCAAACCAATGTGTGAACAAATACAAAAAAGCATACAACTTTTTGATAACTTTAAACCAAAAAGCAGCATCCATCCAAATTGGGGAAAATTGGAAGCACTCGAATTTATTGCATCCAATTGTAAGTAATAGAAGTTTTAAAATATTTAACCATGAAAACAAACCTCTTAGCATATTTGATTCAAATATTTATCAAAGGGATAGTGGTAGCTATCGTGATATTTTTTACTGCAATTTCTTTGGAATACTTTTTTGGCAGAATGGTTGTTTTTAACCGCTCTTTGTTGATAGAAGTTTTACATTATTTATTGTATGGAGTAGTTTTAACTGCCATCAACAGTGTATATTTTGATTATTTAAACAGAAAATTTCCGTGGAGTAAACACCAAAAATTACAAAAGTTTCGATTGGCAATTGGATTTTTTGGGAGTGTGTTGTTTACCATTTTAGGAGTCTTTTTCATTAGAGTATTTTTAGGAATGGTAATTGGGCAAAAAACCTTTCAAGCGTTTATTGCCTCAGAAAACGTTGGTCATTATGTGGTGACTTTGATTATTACTATAATTGTTTCGTTAGTGTTTCATGTAATTTATTTTTACAAAAGCAGTCAAGAAAAAAAGGTAGTAGAGCAAAAAATCATAGCCAGTAGTGCTACTGCACAATTAGAAAGCCTAAAAAACCAAATTGATCCTCATTTTTTATTCAATAGCTTAAACGTATTGAGTTCATTGATAGAGGAAAATCCGGATATGGCACAACGATTTACCACTTCTCTTTCAAAAGTTTACCGATATGTGTTGGATCAGAAAGACAAAGAATTGGTATCGTTAAAAGAAGAATTAGATTTTGCAGTAACCTATATGAAATTATTGCAAATGCGATTTGAAAATAGCATTGAGTTTCATTTACCTGAAATTCCAGAAGATTATCCCGGAAAAGTGGTACCATTGAGTTTACAGTTATTACTAGAAAATTGCATCAAACACAATTTGGTAAGCGAACAAAAGCCTTTAAAAATTGAAATTATTATAGCAAACGACCAGTTGTTGGTTCGAAACAATCTTCAAAAAAAGGAAAGTTTATCTAACCGAAAAGGTGTAGGAATATCCAACATAGTACAACGATATGATTTATTAACCCAACGAAAAGTAGTGGTTGAAACCACCAACCAACATTTCAATATTTATTTACCAATATTAACTAAACAATTACAACCTATGGAAACCAATCAACCAACCAACCAAGAATTGTATTTAAAAGCAAAAAAACGTGTAGAAGATTTAAAAGGATTTTACGGCAACCTGTTTTCTTATTGCCTAGTAATTCCGTTATTAATTTTTATCAATTACCGAACCTATTGGGAATTTAAATGGTTCTTTTTTCCAATGCTCGGATGGGGATTAGGCTTGGCAATGCATGCATTGCAAACCTTTGGCTATGCACAAACTTGGGAAGAGAAAAAAATAAAAGAATTAATGGAAAAAGAAAAGCAACAAAAATGGGGATAAAGTGAAGACATGATTTATAGGAAATGACCTTTAATTTTTTTGACTAAACAAGTGTCGATTAGAAGAAGATCATCTGAGAAGAACATCATTTCAACAACAACTAACATTAAAAAAATGGAAAAAAACCAAGACTTTAATCAAGATAGCTATGAAAGAGCTCAAAAGCGAGTCCAAAAAATCAAAGGATTTTACACGCATCTATTGATTTACATAGTAATAAATGCATTTTTGTTATCTGTAAAAATTTTTAATGATTTTGATAACACCAATTTATCTGACTGGCAAAATTACAATACTTTGTTCTTTTGGGGAATTGGTTTGTTTTTTCACGGAATTTCTGTTTTTGGTTTCGGGAATTTTTTAACCAAAGACTGGGAGGACAAAAAAATAAAAGAAATCATGGAGAAGGAAAAAGCCAAAAATCAAACCTGGAATTAAACGATCAAGATGAATTGGAACATCCTTATTATTGAAGACGAAAAACCAGCTGCCCGATTGCTACAACGAAAAATGCAAAAATTGGGCTATGAAATAGCTACTTTATTGCATTCTGTAGAATCTGCCATTGAATGGCTTACAAAAAATCCACAACCGGATTTGATTTTACTCGACATTCAGTTGTCAGACGGGCTTTCGTTTGAAATTTTTGAACACGTAACGCCGCAAAGTGCCATTATTTTTACCACTGCTTACGATGAGTATGCATTAAAAGCATTTAAATTAAACAGCATCGACTATTTGTTAAAACCAATTGATGAAGACGAGTTGCAAAAAGCAATGGAAAAATTTAAAAAAAATCATGCCAAATCCTCTACCATTCCTTTGGTACAGTTACAACAATTATTAATGCCAAAATCGGGTTCGGTTTCGTACAAAAAACGATTTACCATAAAAGTAGGAGAGCATTTGAAGATTTTTCCGATAGAGCAAATCCAATGCTTTTACAGCGAAAACAAAGCCACCTATTTGCAAACTTTAGAAGGAAGAAATTATTTGCTTGAAAACACTTTAGAGCAGTTAGAACAAATGCTTGATCCACAATTATTTTTTCGTATCAACCGGAGTTGCATCGTACATCTTTCTGAAATTCAAGACATTATTGCGTACACCAATTCGCGTTTAAAAGTAGTTTTAAAAAAACCTTTTCCAGAAGATTTGATAGTAAGCAGAGAGCGTGTTAATGAATTCAAAGAGTGGTTACAGTAAATAAAAATTTAGTTTTTTGAAGCTATTTCCTGCTGTTCGCTATAGCTTTTTGGTCAAATGCAGTTTTTGTAAAGGTCTATACAAAGCTTCCGTTGGTCGCTTTGTAAGCCCAACAAAAGCAAGCATTTGTCTGCACAAGGCTGCCGCTACCATCAGGGCTAAATATTTAGTTTCATGTGGTCAAAAACCTGAAAATTAACACAAAAAGAACTACTTTTATATGCTCAAAAAAAACAAAAATGATTCTTAAAAATATTCTACCTGTTTTAGAAAGTTTGGCACCTTTGGCAACTGCAGAAGATTTTGATAATGTAGGCTTACTGGTTGGTAATACCGAAATGGAAATTTCAGGCATATTGGTTTGTCATGATGCATTGGAAGAAGTAATAAAAGAAGCCATTCAAAAAAAATGCAATTTGGTGGTATGTTTCCATCCAATTTGGTTCCAAGGAATTAAAAAGCTAACAGGTAAAAATTATGTAGAAAGAAGCATCCTTAAAGCCATCAAAAACGATATTGCCATTTATGCGGTGCACACAGCCTTAGACAATCATTTTTTAGGGGTAAACCATATCATGCTAAAGGCATTGGGCATTGAACAATCCAAAATATTAATTCCCAAAAAACAGTTTATATATAAATTAATCACTTTTACCATTCCAGAAAATAAAAACAAACTAATGCAAGCATTATTTGCCGCTGGAGCTGGTAGCATAGGTAATTATAATGAGTGTAGCTTTACTTCTGAAGGTGTTGGCACCTACAAAGGAAACGAATGGAGTAGTCCGGTAATCGGGCAAAAGTTTGTTAGAGAAACAGCCAAAGAAGTCAAAATTGAAGTCACTTTTGAAAAGTATTTAGAAAGGCAAGTGTTAAAAGCATTGTTTGAAAATCATGTTTACGAAGAAGTAGCTTACGAAATTTACCAATTGCAAAACGAATTAAATACTTCTGGTTTGGGTAAAATTGGGAGTTTTGAAAAAGCAATTCCAACCATAGAATTTTTAGATTTGGTTAAAAACACCTTTTCGGTAAGTGTTGTCAAACATTCAAAAATACACCAAGAAACCATTCAAAAAGTAGCTGTTTTGGGTGGTTCAGGAGCTTTTGCAGTCCAAGCTGCCAAAGAAGTTGGAGCCGATGTATTGGTTACTGCTGACTTAAAATACCACGATTTTTATCAAGCAGAAAATCAAATCTTATTACTAGATATCGGACACTATGAGAGTGAGATATTTACAAAAAATTATATGGTTGATTTTTTAAAGAAAAAATTCACTAATTTTGCCATCATTTTATCTGAAATAAATACCAATCCTGTAAAGTATTATTAGCATATGGCAAATACCTTAGAAATCAGTGTAGAAGAAAAGTTAAGAGCACTGTATGATTTACAACTTATTGATTCCAAAATAGACGAAATTAGAAATGTAAGAGGAGAACTTCCGTTAGAAGTTAGAGACTTAGAAGACGAAGTTGCTGGATTAGAATCGAGGTTAGAGAAAATGCAAAACGACTTGTCTAACATTGATGAGGAAATCAAATCGCTTAAAAATGCTATTGAGGACCACAAAGAATTGATCAAAAAATACAACGAACAACAAAAAAATGTTCGTAATAACCGAGAATTTAACTCGTTAACCAAAGAAGTAGAATTCCAGGAATTAGAAATCCAATTGGCAGAAAAGAAAATTAAAGAAGCAAAAGCTTCTTCAGAATTTAAAAAAGACCAAATTGAGAAAATTATTGAAACATTAGACCAGAAGAGAAAGCATTTGAATCATAAGAAAGCAGAGCTTGATACAATTATGGCTGAAACCCAAAAAGAGGAAGACTTTTTGGCAGCAAAGTCCATAGAATATGCAGACAAAATTGAAGAAAGATTGTTAAACGCTTACAAAAGAATAAGAAGTAGTGTTCGCAACGGTTTGGCAGTAGTGTCAATCGAAAGAGGAGCTGCAAACGGATCGTTTTTTACCATTCCGCCACAAACACAAGTGGAAATTGCTGCTCGTAAAAAAATCCTAATCGATGAGCATAGTGGAAGAATTTTAGTAGATAATTTATTGGCTAGAGAAGAAAAAGAAAAAATGGATGCTTTGTTTCAAAGTATTTCTTAATAAATAACCTATTAATTTAAAATCCACTTAGCATTGTGTTAAGTGGATTTTTTATTTTTAATTATGCAAAAAATCGTTCTCCATCTAATTGCCATTTGGCTTCGAATGCTTTGGTTTTTTTCTCCAAAAAAAACAATGTATGGGATGCATCATTTTTTTAGCAAACCTTCCAAAGGAAATTACAGAATCTATGAAATGCCAAAGTTTTTGCAAGATGCAAAATTGGATTTAGAGTTTTTAAAAGACCAACAAATACCTTTGTATCAATGGGGAAAAGGTACTAATAAAGTATTGTTGGTACACGGTTGGAATAGCAATGCAGCCAGATGGCAACCATTAATTCAAAAATTATTAGTCCACAATTTTGAAGTGTATCTTTTAGAAGCTCCTGCACATGGCATGAGTTCCGAAAAATACTTTTCAGTTCCTAAATACGAACAATTTATTCATAAAGTGTACGAAAAAGTTCAACCAAATTATATGATAGGTCATTCTATTGGTGCAACAGCGGTTTTGTATTGGTGCCATTTGCATCCAAATCACCAACTACAAAAAGTCGGATTATTGGGTGCCCCATCAGATATGCGAGTTTTGTTAGATAATTATTATCAAATTTTAAAAGCTTCTCCAAAAATGCGTCAAGCTTTTGATGCTTATATTGAACAAAGATTTCAGGTGATGATAAATGAATTTACAGGTGCTCGATTTGCGGAAAAAATAAATATTCCTATTTTTCAAGCACATGATACTTTAGATGAAGTAGTTTCTATTGCAGAAGCTGAAAAAATTTACCTAAAGATTATGAATAATACACAATTTTATTTAACCAATAGTTCAGGTCATAGTATGCATAGTAATGAAATGTATGATGAGTTGATAAAATTTCTTAAATGTTAAGATTATTTTAGTTTTAATAAATAAATTACAAAGGGAGCTATATTTTTTCATTGTACAAAATTAAAAGTGCATTTAATACATTTGCATCATGGAAAACGAATTTAAAAGAATAAATAAATTTTTAGCCGAAACAGGTTTTTGTTCTCGAAGAGAAGCAGATAAAATCATTGAACAAGAGCGAGTATTAGTGAATGGTAATATTGCATCTTTAGGCACTAAAGTTTCTGATGCAGATGAAATTTTGATAGATGGTAAACGAATAGGAGAGAAGCCAAAAAGAGTTTATTTAGCCTTAAATAAACCAATAGGTATAGAGTGCACTACCAATACTTCGGTAAAAGATAATATTTTAGATTTTGTTTCCTACGGACAGCGAATTTTTCCGATAGGAAGATTAGATAAAAACAGTGAGGGATTAATTTTATTGACCAATGATGGAGACATTGTTAATGAAATTTTGAGAAGTCAGCACAACCACGAAAAGGAGTACATCGTAACGGTGGATCAAAAAATAACAGACGATTTTATACAAAAAATGAGCAATGGTATTCCGATTTTAGGAACTATTACCAAAAAATGTAAGGTGGAGCGTATAAGTAGTAAGGTATTTAGAATCGTTTTAACCCAAGGTTTGAATCGTCAAATTAGAAGAATGTGCGAATATTTAGGATACGAAGTAGTAGCATTAAAACGTATTCGAATCATGCATATTTCTCTTGACGTACCTTTAGGTAAGTATCGTTCACTAACTGAAAAAGAGTTAAAAGAAATTTTAGAAAATTAGATTTTTAATAATTTTCTTTCTCTTGCCAATAAGGTGTTTTTCATTAACATGGCAATAGTCATGGGCCCAACCCCACCCGGTACAGGAGTGATATATGATGCTTTTTTACTACAAGCATCAAAATCTACATCACCTATAATTCGATAGCCTTTTTCAGCAGATTCATCATTTACACGGGTAATACCAACGTCAATTACTACTGCATCATCCTTAATCATTTCCGCTTTTAAATAATTCGGAACTCCTAATGCACTTATGATGATATCAGCTTGCGTAGTAATTTGGGCAATGTTCTTAGTAAAACTATGGGTTAAAGTAACGGTAGAATTTCCTGGGAATCCTTTTCTTCCCATCAATATACTCATAGGTCTGCCAACAATATGACTTCTTCCAATTACAACAGTGTGTTTGCCTTGGGTTTCTACGCCATATCTTTCTAATAACTCTAAAATTCCAAAAGGAGTTGCAGGGATAAAAGTAGTCATGTCTAGTGCCATTTTCCCGAAGTTTTCCGGATGAAAACCATCCACATCTTTACTTGGGTCAATTGCCATGATTACTTTTTGGGTGTCAATTTGTTTTGGTAATGGCAATTGTACAATAAAGCCATCTA
>CAZAHJ010000008.1:0-42076 GCA_964485115.1 uncultured Flavobacterium sp. | reverse complement strand
TATAAGGTTAATTTAACTTAAAGTTAAAAGTTGGCTATAGGTACTTGAAAAAGAATTTGTATTTTTCCGAATATAATTTGTGTAATGAAGAAGAGAAAAATTAAAAGGAAAAAAGGAAAAGATTTTAGTGCCGACATATTAAAAATTCTGGCAAAAGACTCTAAAAAGAATTTTAACTACAAACAAATTGCTGCCATTTTAGAGGTAGAAGATACCAAATCGAGAAATGAAATTATCAAAGATTTGAAAGTTTTGGCAGCTAATAAACAAATTAACGAAATAGAAAGAGGTAAATACCAGACAGTAATTTTAAAAGATTATTACGAAGGTTATATTGATATGACTTCTCGCAAAACAGGTTATTTTGTTTGTGACGATTTAGAAGATGATGTATTTGTACCCTTTGTAAACCTCAACAAAGCTTTACATAACGATAAAGTGAGAGCTTATGTGTACAATCGAAGAAGCAATCGCAGACCTGAAGCAGAAGTCATAGAAATTTTACAACGTGATAAAACAGAATTTGTTGGGGTGATAGATGTACAAAAAAACTTTGCTTTTGTATCAACAGCCAACCCAAAAATGTACACCGATATTTTTATTCCAAAAAACCAATTAAATGACGCAGAAAATGGTGATGTGGTTTTGGTAACTATGGAAGATTGGCCCGCAAGAGCCGATAGTCCGTTTGGTAAAGTATTAAAAGTATTAGGAAAACCTGGAGAACACAATACCGAAATTCATGCCATTTTAGCTGAGTATGGTTTACCGTATGATTTTCCGATAGAAGTACAAACTTTTGCTAATAAAATTGATACTTCTATTACTGAAGAAGAAATTAAAAAAAGAAGAGATTTTCGAAATATTCTCACTTTTACCATCGACCCAAAAGATGCTAAAGATTTAGATGATGCCTTGTCATTTCAAATATTAGAAAATGGTAATTATGAAATTGGAGTGCATATTGCAGATGTGACCCATTATTTAGAAGAAGGAACTGTTTTGGATGAAGAAGCTTTTAACCGTGCTACTTCGGTGTATTTGGTAGACAGAGTAGTTCCGATGTTGCCGGAAGTGTTGAGTAACGATGCTTGTTCATTAAACCCGAATACCGATAAATATACTTTCTCTGCTGTTTTTGAAATTAACGACAAAGCAGAAATTTTAAATCAGTGGTTTGGCAGAACCATCATTAATTGCGACAGAAGATTTGCTTATGAAGATGCCCAGTATGTAATTGAAACCAAACATGCAGAAGTTTCGGCAGAAAAATCGTATACAGATCAAGCTTATACTCTAGATGATGCTTCTTTACAAGCTATTTTAAAAATGGATGCATTGGCTAAAATTCTCAGAAGAAATAGAATGGTAAATGGAGCCATTTCATTTGATAAAGTAGAAGTAAAATTTCAATTAAATGAAAAAGCAGAACCGGTTGGAGTGTATTTTAAAGAACAAAAAGATTCCAATCATTTAATTGAAGAATTTATGCTATTGGCCAATCGAAAAGTAGCTGAATTTATTGGCAAGCAAAAAAAGACCTTTGTGTATCGTGTGCACGAAGAACCTAACGAAGATAAATTATTTGCTTTACAAGGGGTAATCAGTAAATTCGGACATAAGATTAATTTTAAAGACCGTAAATCTATTTCCGATTCTCTTAATCAGTTATTAGAAGATGTAAAAGGCAAAAAAGAACAAAATTTAGTGGATACTTTGGCTATCAGAGCCATGAGTAAGGCAATATATTCTACAAATAATGTTGGTCATTATGGTTTGGCTTTTGATTATTATAGTCATTTTACTTCTCCAATCAGAAGATATCCAGATGTTTTGGTACACCGTTTGTTGCAATATTATTTAGATGGAGGCAAAAGTGTGAGTGAAGAAGTTTTTGAAGAAAAATCAGCTCATTGTACCGATAGAGAAATTTTGGCTGCACAAGCGGAACGTGATTCGGTAAAATACATGCAAATTAAATACATGCAAGACCATAAAGACCAAGAGTTTTTAGGTGTAATTTCTGGAGTTACCGAATGGGGAATTTATGTAGAAATTATCGAAAACAAATGCGAAGGTATGGTACGAGTGAGAGAAATAAAAGAAGATTACTATGTATTTGACGAACAACAATATGCTTATGTTGGACAAGTCACTAAAAATGTGTTACAATTAGGTGATGAAGTATATGTAAAAGTGAAATCGGCTGATTTGGTAAAAAAACAATTAGACTTGTGGTATTTGCGACAAAATTTAAAAAACTAAAAAAAATTATTATGAGATATTTGATTGCTTTATTTTTATTAATCCCTTTATTGATGGTATCTCAGCAAAAAGAAATTCCATTAACAAAGTTTGAAACGTTAAAAATATTTGATAGAATTTCTATTCAATTAGTTGCTTCTGATCAAAATAAATTGGTTTTAGAAGGTTTTAATGTTGAGGATGTGGAAGTAGTTCAAAAAAACAACGAAGTAAAAATTAGAATGCGATTCGGTAAAATTCTACAAGGAGAAGATATCGTAGGAGTGTTGTTTTACCAAAAAATTTCTGAAATAGAAGTAAATGAAGGAGCTAGTTTAAGTTCTAATGAGGTTTTAAACACCTCTTCCTTAAAAATTTCTAACAAAGAAGGCTCAGATGTTTTGTTAACTATTGAAACAGATCAACTAAATAGTAAAGTTGGTTCAGGTGCAACCTTAACATTAAAAGGAACTACAAAATTTCACTATGTTTTAGTAAATACCGGAGCAGTGTTAGAAGCTAATGAGCTAAAGACTTTAGAAACCAATATTACTTGTAATGCTGGAGGAGAAGCCATGATATTCGTGCAAGATAAAGTAAATGCCAAAACCAGATTGGGTGGTTCTATTGTAGTAGATGGAAATCCGGAAACAGTAATACAAAATACTTTGTTGGGTGGAAGTATTAAGATAAAAAGATAATTTTTATTAGTATTTTTAACCTCATGTTAAATGATATTCTACTTGCTATTCCACTAGGAGTAATACTAGCTTTTACCATTGGCCCTGTGTTTTTTGTGCTACTAGAAACTAGTGTTACTAAGGGTTTTAGAGCTGCATTGACTTTTGATTTTGGGGTAGTTTTTGGTGATTTTGTTTTTATTTTAATTGCCTACTTTTCAACCAATCAAATTTTAGAACGTTTAAAAGACGATCCGAGTTTGTTTGTTTTTGGAGGGGTAGTGATGTTTTTGTTTGGATTGATTTCTTACATTAAACAAAAAAAAGAATACCAAAAAATTTGTGAAGAAGAATTGCAAGAAATAGAAATCCCGAAAAACAATTACATTGGATTATTTTTTAAAGGTTTTCTCTTGAATTTTATCAATATAGGAATTCTTGGTTTTTGGATGGGAATTATCATCGTATTTGGTCCACAATTAGATATGAATCCGAGTAGAATTATGGTATTTTTTACTGGAATTATGGCTACCTATTTATGCACCGATGTGATTAAAATATTGGTAGCAAAGCAATTAAAAAACAAGCTTACTCCTGCAATCATCTATAAAATTAAACGGATCATTAGTTTTATTTTAATGATTTTTGGATTCTTTTTAATTGTTCAAGGATTTTTCCCGGAAGAGAAAAAGAAATTAGAACAAAAAGTAGAAGAATTTACCCACCGAAATTAACCAAACAAAGTACTTATCAATTCTTCTATTTTAGTGATTTTTTCCACTTTTATCCCTGAAGAAGTTTCTAAATATTTATTGTACTTAGAAATATAAATGGTTTCAAATCCAAGCTTTTCAGCTTCGGTAATTCGTTGTTCAATTTTGCTCACAGGTCTTACTTCTCCGGTTAAACCAACTTCCCCAGCAAAACATATATTTTTTTCAACTACAATATCTTCGTTGGAAGATAATATGGCAGCTACTACAGCCAAATCGATTGCTGGGTCTTCAACAGTAATACCTCCGGTGATATTTAAAAATACATCTTTAGCCCCTAATCTAAATCCGGCTCGTTTTTCTAACACTGCCAAAATCATGTTTAGTCTTTTAGCAGGATAACCTGTGGTACTTCGTTGTGGAGTACCGTAAACTGCTGTACTTACTAACGATTGAATTTCTATCATCAAAGGCCTTACACCCTCTAAAGTAGATGCAATAGCAGTTCCTGATAAAGTTTCTTCTGAATGGGAAAGTAAAATTTCTGAAGGATTGTTTACTTCTCTTAATCCGGCATTTTGCATTTCAAAAATACCAATTTCACTGGTAGAGCCAAATCGGTTTTTATGGGCTCTTAAAATTCTATATACATGGTTTCGGTCTCCTTCAAACTGCAACACGGTATCTACCATGTGTTCTAGTATTTTTGGTCCAGCTATATTGCCATCTTTGGTAATATGTCCGATTAAAATTACCGGGGTTCCGGTTTCTTTGGCAAATTTGATTAATTCCGAACTACATTCTTTAATTTGAGAAATACTTCCTGCACTCGATTCAATATAGTCGGTCTGTAAAGTTTGGATGGAGTCTATAATAACAATCTCAGGTTCTAATGCAGTAATTTGTGCAAAAATTTGTTGGGTTTTGGTTTCGGTTAAAATCCAGCAATTGTCTTGGTTATTTTGGATGCGTTCTGCACGCATTTTAATTTGTTTTTGGCTTTCTTCTCCAGAAACATACAAGGTTTTAAAAGGCAATTGTAAAGCAATTTGCAACAACAAAGTACTTTTTCCAATACCAGGTTCTCCTCCCAATAATGTAACCGAACCAGCTACCAATCCACCACCTAAAACGCGATCTAGTTCTTGATTTTTGGTAGAAAAACGAATTTCTTTTTCCGAATCAATTTCTTGCATTTTTAATGGTTTGTTGGCTTTTTTAGAAGATGAATTTCCTATTTGCCAACTCTTTTTATCTTCTTTTTGAATGACCTCTTCCACCAAGGTGTTCCATGATTTACAAGAAGTACATTGTCCTTGCCATTTCAAATAAGAAGTACCGCAATTTTGACAAAAAAAAGAAGTTTTTAGTTTTGACATATGTATTTAGCGTTTACCGTGTTAGGTAGCTTTTTTGTTAATATTTGATTGGTATTACCTAAAATATTTTAAAATTAATTTTAAGTTCTTTAATAATATTGTTAAGAGAGTGAACTTAATGTTACTTTTAAAAATTTCCGTGGACTTTACAAATTTAGTTTTTTTGGTTTATGATAGGTGCTAAAATAAAAGACAACCCCCCTAAAATAATAATAAACAAGGTTTGCGATGTCCAAACAATCCATCCAAACGAAGTTCCCGAAGTATTTGGAATGCCATAAAAAAAGAGTATTTCTGCAATTAAAAAAGGATAGGTACCAAACCCACTATTGGTTAAGGTAATTGCCAAACCACCTACAATAAAAGCCATTAAAACACCTCCTAAACTTAAACTACTGGTTTCGGGCAAAGCAAAAATTGTAATGTAAAACATGGCAAAGTAACAAAACCAAATAAGAAAACTATGCAACCAAAAAGCTTTCCATTGTTGTAATTGTGTAATGCTTAAAAAACCATCTACCAATCCACTAATTTTATTTTTAAACCAAAGAATTTTGGGATGGGTTGATTTTAAATACAAATACAAAGTAACACTTCCAAGCACAGCCAAAACACTTCCTAAAATGATTAAGTTTGAAAAAGATATTTTGTCTAATACAAACTTTTTTAAGATTGCAAATTGAACTGTAAAAGCCAAAATAATGAAACTTACTAAAAACATCAAATCTATCAATCGTTCTCCAATAATACTTCCGAAAGATTTATCTACCGGAACATCGTCGTATTTTTTTAAAAATAAAGCTCTGCTAATCTCTCCACTCCTCGGAATGGTCATGTTCATTAAGTAGGAAATACAAACAGCAAAAAATCTATTGAATCCTTTGGAGGCATATCCTAAATGTTGCAACGTAATATTCCATCTGGTTGCTCTGGACCACAATGCCACTAAGTTAAAAAGTAACGACAGAAAAATGAAAGTATAATCGGCTTGAACAAATTGCTGTTTGATGATGGCAATTTCTTCAGGTTCAAATTTTTGGTAAGCGTATATAATTAAAAAAACTCCCAAGGCAATTGGGAGTAATAAGGAAATTATTTTTTTAAGGTTCAATTTCATTGTCAAACCTATGTCAACGTATTGGTTTCTTCGTTAGGGAAAATAATACAAGGTTTAAAGGTTTTTGCTTCTTCAAATTCTAAAACGCCATAGGCAATAATGATAATGATATCTCCTTTTTGAACTTTTCTGGCAGCAGGCCCATTTAACGTAATTTCTCCACTGTTTCGGTTTCCTTTGATTACATAAGTTTCCAAACGTTCCCCATTGTTAATATTTACAATGGCAACTTTTTCTCCTTCGATTAAATTAGCAGCTTCCATCAAAGTTTCGTCAATGGTAATACTACCAATATAATTCAAATCAGCACCGGTAACTTTTACACGGTGAATTTTCGATTTAACTACTTGTACTTGCATGGGAACAAAGGTAATTAATTTAAAGAAATCGTGTCAATTAATCTTACATCTTCTATAAATACCGCAATAAACACCCTGTAAGATTGGTTTTTAAGCTTTTTAGTAGCTGGCTTTAAAGTTTTTTCGTTGGCAATTTCAACATATTCCAGGGTGAATTTTGGATAATCTTTCCAAAACTCTATCATCATTAATTTGATATCAGAGATACTCTTAACATAAAAATTTATTTTTGCTAATTGCAAACATTCAAATATAATTCTAGCCTCATCTCTTACAGATGCTGATAATCTTTCATTTCTTGAACTCATGGCTAAACCATTTTTCTCTCTATAAATTGGGCAAGGAATTATCTCAATATTGAGTTTTTTCTTCTCTACAAACTTTTGAACAATTCTTAATTGTTGAAAATCTTTTTCTCCAAAATATGCTCGATTAGGTTGTATAATTTCAAATAACTTATGAACAATAGTGCCAACTCCATCAAAATGACCTGGTCTGAATTTCCCCTCCATTTGGTGTTCCAAACCGTCAAAATAATATTTTTTTGATTCTGTTTTGACAGCATAAATATCTTCTACTTCTGGAGCATACACCAATACTTTAGGGAATTTTTTCTCTATTTTTTCTAAATCAGTTTCTAAAGTTCTCGGGTAATTTTTTAAATCATCTGCATTGTTAAATTGGGTAGGATTAACAAAAATACTTACCACTGTAATTTGATTTTCTTTTTCAGAAGCCTCTATCAATGATAAATGTCCCTCATGCAAAGCACCCATGGTAGGAACAAATCCAATGGTTTTAGATAAGTATTTATTATTTACCAGAACTTTTTTTAGTTCTTCCTGTTTTGAAAACAATTGGATATGGCTCATGCTCTTGAAAATTTCGCAAACTTACTATTTATCCAACAATTTCTTTAAATTTTTGTAAATTTGCAAATTATAGTATATTAATACAAAATGTTTCCCATGCAAGAAAAGAGGATATTATTTGTTTCCGCAGAAGTAGTTCCTTATTTGGCCGAAAATGAAGTTTCCACCATGTCCTACGATGTACCAAAAATGGTAAATGACCAAGGAGGACAAATTAGAATTTTTATGCCAAGGTATGGCAATATCAATGAAAGGAGGCACCAACTACACGAAGTAATCCGACTGTCAGGAATGAATTTGGTAGTAAATGATGTAGACATGCCTTTAATTATTAAAGTGGCATCTATTCCTAGAGAAAGAATTCAGGTCTATTTTATTGATAACGAAGAATATTTTAAACGCAAAGCAACTTTTACAGATGAAGATGGGATATTGTTCCCAGACAATGATGAAAGAGCCATCTTTTTTGCTAAAGGAGTAATAGAAACAGTAAAGAAATTAAATTGGGTTCCAGATATTATTCATGTGCATGGTTGGATGGCTTCCTTACTCCCAATGTATATGAAACAATATTATCATAATGAAGCTTTGTTTAGTGATACCAAAATAGTAACTAGTATTTACAGTCATGGTTTTGCAGATACTTTGGATGTGAATTTGTCTTCAAAAGTTGCTTTTGATGGCATTCCCCAAAAAGCGTTTGAAACTATTGCAACTCCAACTTACGAAGCAATCATGAAAAATGCAATAGACCATTCAGATGCTGTAATTATTGCTTCGGAAGACTTAGATTCGAATTTAACAAAATATATTGAGCAAAGCTCTAAACCTTTTCTACCTTTCGTGCCAAAAGAAAGTTTTGTAGAGCCCTACAAAAACTTTTATGAAAAAATGTTATCCTAGCAATTTGAACAAATTTATGATTTTTAAAAAGTATTTAATATTGGCATCTACTATAGTTGGATGCATATTGTTGTCGTGCGATAAAGATTTTATTGAAATTGGAACTAACGTAATTGGCCAACCGAATTTTGAATTAGATAAAGACGACCAAGCAACAGTAATTGCATACAACAAAAAGTTGGGTTATGTACAATCTAATAATGTGGATTTGGTACCATTTGGTACTTATAACCATACTGCTTTTGAAAAAGTAACCACACATTATGTTACCCAAGTTGAATTACCTGCCACTGGATTAAGTACTGCTTTTAATACCGGTTTACAATTACCCGTTGTTAAAAATGTGGTATTGTACGTTCCTTATTTTAGTAAAAGGGTTTCTACTGAAAACGAAAACAGTACCTATTCGTTAGATTCAATATTTGGAACAGACTCTAAATACAAGCTGAATGTTTATGAAAATGGATATTTGTTACGGGATTTATTGCCACCAAATTTTACAGATCCTCAACCATTTTTCTCTAACCAATTTAGTGAGTTTTTTCAAGTAAGAAGAGGAGCTGATGTACAGGGTAATTCCATACCTTTTGGGCAAAGGTTAAACAATAGTAACAAACCAGAACAAAACGATACTTTTTCATTTAGTAAAGATGAAATTAGAATAGTTAAAACAAGTGAGGAGGGCGTTGAAACCACTACTCGTTTTACTCCTGGAATTTGGATGGATTTAAATAAAGATTTTTTCCAAAAGAAAATTGTAGATGGATTTGTTCAAGGTAATTTGAGTAACCCAAATGTGTTTAAAAATTACTTTAGAGGAATTTTATTTCATTTGGAAAATTCTTCAGAAGACCCAAACCCAAACCAGTTAAATATGATTAACTTCCGTGGAGGTAGAATTACTATTACTTATGATGATTGGGTTCCAAAAATAGGTTCTAATCCAATTGAATATGAGAAAAAAGAAAAGGAACTTGTTTTAACATTAACCGGAAATAATGCGGTTTTTATGGAAACTACTGCTACTAATCCTACTTATGCCAATGCCCTTAATAATCCAAATACTACTTTAGGAGATGAAAAATTATACTTAAAAGGAGGTGCTGGATCTATGGCTGTAATTGAATTATTTGGAAGAGACGATAATGGATTATCTCAAGAATTGACAAATTATAAAGATAAAAATTGGTTAATTAATGAGGCAAACTTAACTTTTTATGTAGATAGGGATGCCATGCAAAACAGCAGAGAGCCAAACAGAATTTTATTGTACGATCTAGACAATAATAATGTGATAGTAGATTATTCATTAGATCAAACAACCAATCCTATCAACCCAAAATTCAATAAATCAACGTTTGGTGGAATTATTAAGAAGGTTGATAATAAGGGGTTTTCTTATAAAATTAGACTAACCACTCATATACGTAATATTTTAAGAGACAACAAAACCAATGTCAAACTTGGTTTGGTGGTAACAGAAAATGTGAACAACATCAATTTATCTCAATTTCAAAATACTACTAACAACCGAAGAATTCCAACCTCTTCGGTAATCCATCCATTCGGAACTATTTTATACGGAAATAACACTACAGCTAACGACAAAAAATTAAAATTAGAAATTTTTTACACCAAACTTTAAATAGAATCATTATGTGTGGAATCGTTGGTTATATCGGACATAGAGAGGCTTATCCTATTGTAATTAAAGGTTTAAAAAGATTAGAATACAGAGGATATGATAGTGCCGGTGTAGTATTATTTGACCAATCGGAACTAAAAATATCAAAAACAAAAGGAAAAGTTTCTGATTTAGAAGCAAAATCAGAAGCTATGGATACCCAAGGAAATATTGGTTTAGGCCATACTCGATGGGCAACTCATGGAGTACCAAATGATGTTAATTCCCATCCTCATTTATCCAATTCGGGGAATTTAGCAATTATTCATAATGGTATTATTGAAAATTATTTACCTCTTAAAACTGAATTACAAAAACGTGGATACCAATTTCATTCTGATACCGACACGGAAGTTTTAATTAACCTGATTGAAGAAGTAAAGAAAAATGAAAATGTAAAATTGGGTAAAGCAGTTCAAATAGCATTAAACCAAGTGGTCGGGGCTTATGCAATTGCAGTTTTTGATAAAAACAAGCCCAATGAAATTGTGGTTGCAAAATTAGGAAGTCCATTGGCAATAGGAATAGGAGAAGAAGAATTTTTTATAGCTTCTGATGCCTCTCCATTTATTGAATACACTTCCAATGCGATATATTTAGAAGACGAAGAAATGGCCATTATCCGTTTAGGTAAAGCTATTAAAGTTAGAAAAATTAAAGACGATTTATCTGTTGACCCATATATTCAGGAATTACAGTTAAGTTTAGAACAAATTGAAAAAGGTGGTTATGATCACTTTATGTTAAAGGAAATTTATGAGCAACCTCATGTAATTAAAGACACTTACAGAGGAAGATTGTTATCTAGCAAAGGCATCATTCAAATGGCTGGAGTGGAAGATAACATCGAAAAATTTCTACAAGCTAATAGAATTATTATTGTAGCTTGCGGAACCTCTTGGCATGCAGGTTTGGTTGCGGAGTATATTTTAGAAGAGTTTGTTAGAATTCCGGTGGAAGTAGAGTATGCATCGGAGTTCAGATACCGAAACCCAGTTATCTCTAAAAACGATGTTGTTATTGCAATTTCTCAATCTGGAGAAACTGCAGATACTTTGGCCGCAATCAAGTTAGCAAAAGAAAATGGTGCCTTTGTTTTTGGTGTTTGTAATGTGGTTGGCTCCTCTATTGCTCGTGAAACACATGCCGGAGCTTACACACATGCCGGGCCGGAAATTGGAGTAGCTTCTACCAAAGCATTTACTACCCAAATTACAGTTTTAACCATGTTGGCATTGCGTTTAGCAAAAAGCAAAGGAACTCTAAGCAATTCAGATTACTTCCGTTATTTACAAGAATTGGAATTGGTTCCAGAAAGAGTAGAGCAAACCCTAAAAATTGACGATAAAGTCAAAGAAATTGCATTAACCTTTAAAGAATCAAACAATTGTTTGTATTTAGGAAGAGGGTATAATTTTCCGGTTGCTTTAGAAGGTGCTTTAAAGTTAAAAGAGATTTCATATATCCATGCAGAAGGTTATCCTGCTGCGGAAATGAAACACGGTCCGATTGCATTAATTGACGAACACATGCCAGTGATTGTTATAGCCATAAAAAAAGGACATTACGAAAAAGTAGTAAGCAACATTCAAGAAATTAAATCGAGAAAAGGAAGAATCATTGCAGTAGTTACCAAAGGAGATCAACAAGTTGCCAATTTAGCAGACCACGTGATAGAAATTCCAGATTGTTCAGATGCATTATCGCCATTATTAACCACCATTCCTCTTCAATTATTGTCTTATTACATAGCAGTTGATAGAGGTTGTAATGTGGATCAACCTAGGAATTTAGCAAAATCGGTTACCGTAGAATAGTGTAAAAAAACCCTTAAAATATTATCAAAAGCGAGATTTTTTCTCGCTTTTTTTATTTTGTTCGAAAATAGTCGTAATTTGGTAGCATAAACTAACTTAAATCAATCTATATGAAGCAGTATTTTTCATTACTTGCCATGATGCTTTGTGGTGTTTTTTATGCACAAAGCACCATTACCGGAAAGGTGGTTGACGACTTTGGTCAAGCCGTTCCCGGAGCAAATGTGGTGATTGTTGGAGAAAGTATCGGAACGGTTACCGGAGCGGACGGGACCTATTCGTTAAGCACCCAAAAGAATCCACCATTTAAATTGGAATTTTCTATGTTGGGTTTTGAATCTCAACAAGCAGACATTCGTAACAAAACGCAAAAAGTAAATGTAACTTTAAAAGAAGAACAAACCCAATTAAGCGAAATTGTGGTTTCTGCTTCTAGAACTCCAGAAAGAATTTTAGAATCACCAGTAACCATCGAAAGAATGGGAATTAAAGAAGTTAAAAACACTGCTTCTCCTTCTTTTTATGACGGATTAGAGAATTTGAAAGAAGTACATTTTAACACCAGTAGTTTGAACTTCAAATCTATCAATACTCGTGGTTTTGCCACAGTAGCTAATACGCGTTTTATGCAATTAGTAGATGGGATGGACAATTCTTCTCCGGCGTTAAACTTTGTATTAGGTAACTTAATTGGTTTATCTGATTTAGATGTTGCTAGTGTTGAATTATTACCTGGTGCCTCTTCCGCTTTATATGGTGCAAATGCTTTCAATGGTATCTTGTTTATGAACAGTAAAAGTCCGTTTACCCATCAAGGTATTAGCTTTTACACCAAAAACGGAATTACTAGCCAAAGAGTAGCTGGACAAAATAGCTACTGGGATGTAGGGATTAGAGCTGCACATAAGTTTACTAACCACTTTGCGGCAAAAGCAAATTTTACCTATTTACGTGCAACCGAGTGGATTGCTGCTGATGACAGAAGCATTACGGAAGGAGGTATTGGTCATGGAGTGAACCAAAACTATGATGGTTTAAATGTCTATGGAGATGAAGTAACTACTTTTATCAATAACGTAGGTCAAGTTTCTAGAACGGGTTACAGAGAGCAAGATTTGAGCGATAACCAATTAGAAAACGTAAAAGTAGATGCCTCTTTACATTTCAAACCTTTTGAAGACGATTTCGAAATAATCGCCCAACATAAAATTGGAACTGGAAATACTATATACCAAGGAGCTAATCGTTATCGATTAGAAAATTTTACCATGCAACAATCTAAAATCGAGGTAAAAGGTAAAAATTTCTTTGCTAGAGGTTATGTAACTTGGGAAAATGCGGGTGATTCTTACGACATGCGTTTTGCTGCATGGAACATCAATCGCCAAGCAAAATCAGACCAAGCTTGGTTTACAGATTATGCTACGGCATTTTTACAATCGCAAATTTTCTTAGGGTTTAATAACAACCAAGCAGCTGGATTTGCAAGAAATTTCGCTGATTACAATATCAATAATTCCCCTTTACCATTAACTCCAAATGGGTTACCAAGATTTGAACCAGGTTCACCAGAATTTGCTCAAGCATTAGAAAACGTAAAAGGGAATCCAGATTTAAGAAGCGGTGCTAAGTTTATCGATCGTTCTAGATATTGGCATTCAGACATGAATTACAATTTTAAAGACTTGATTAATTTTGCTGAAATACAAGTAGGTGGATCTTTCAGAAGATATATTATGAATTCTGAAGGAACTATCTTTACTGATTTTGACGGTCCTCTAAGCTTTGACGAATATGGTGCATATACACAATTGCAAAAGAAATTTTTAAATGATCGCTTAAAGTTTACAGGATCTGTTCGTTATGACAAATCTCAAAATTTTGAAGGTCAGTTTTCTCCAAGAGTTTCCTTTGTGTACTCGGCTGGAGAGAGAAAAAACCACAACTTTAGAGCTTCTTTTCAAACAGGTTTCCGTAACCCAACGACACAAGACCAATACATAGGGTTGAACTTAGGTCCATTCGCTTTAATTGGTTCTGCTCCTGATAATTTAAGCAGATATGTAGATGTGTTGCCATTAAGCGCAAATGGACAAGCAATCACTGGTCAAGCTACTGCAACTTTAACAGGTGTTGACGCTTATACCAACGCATACACAATTCCTTCGGTGTCAGCATTCAGTGCTGCATTACAACAAGGAGCTTCATTAGGAGATGCAGCAGCTTTATTACAAACAGCCAATATTGGTTTGGTAAAACCAGAACAAGTAAAAGCTTTTGAAGCAGGATACAAATCTGTTTTAGAAAACGGCCTTAGTATCGACTTGAATGGTTATTATAACATTTACAACGATTTCATGAGTACTGCAAGGGTAATTACTCCAATGTATGGTGAGGTTGGAACACAAAATTCATATTTAGCTTTAATTAATGGTGATAGAAGAGTATTCCAAGTTTATACCAACACCACTGCAGAAGTTACCTCTTACGGATTTGGTTTGGGATTAGGTAAAAAAGTGTACAAAGACTTCGAATTAGGAGCAAGTTATAACCATGCCCAGTTTACTTTTGACCAAGCTAAAGACCCAACTTTTATTGCAGGTTTCAACACTCCACGTCACAGAGCAAAAGCTTCGTTATCTAACGATAAATTGTTTAAAAACTTCGGATTTAATATCCAAGCCAGATGGTGGAGTGAGTATGAGTGGCAATCATCTTTTGCAGACGGAACCATTCCATCTACCACAGTATTAGACGCTCAAATTAATTATGCTGTTCCAAAAATCAAGTCAGTATTCAAATTAAGTGCAGCAAACTTAGGGAACAACGATTATTTACAAGTAATTGGAGCTGGTAGAATCGGCCAACAATACTTAATTTCATGGACAATTAACCCATAATTTTAATACAAAATTCAAAAATTATGATCAAAAATTTTAAATGGTTATTATTTGCATCGCTTGCAATAGTTGCATGTAGCGATGAAATCGAAGAACCGATAGTTGCCGAAATTCCGGTAACTGCTGGGACAGCAAATTTTTCTAAGTATGTTGCTTTAGGAAACTCGCTAACTGCAGGTTTTTCTGATGGTGCATTGTTCCGTAGAGGACAAGAAATGGCTTATCCAAAGTTAATGGCAGACCAATTTGCATTAGCCGGAGGCGGAACTTTTACTGTTCCATACATGAATGATAATGTTGGAGGTTTGTTACTTGGTACTACACCAATTCAAGGAACTCGCTTAATTTTCAATGGTTCAGCACCTGTACCATTATCTTCTGTTAACCCAGCGGCGGTACCTACCACAAACATTTTAAACACACTTTCTGGACCTTTTAATAATTTAGGTGTTCCTGGTGCTAAGTCTTATCATTTATTGGCTCAAGGTTACGGAAATGCAGCAGGAGTATTAACTGGTCAAGCCAATCCTTATTACGTAAGATTCCGCTCTTCTGCAAGTGCAAGTATCATTCAAGATGCTATGGCACAAAATCCTACGTTTTTTTCTCTATGGATTGGAAACAATGATGTGTTAGGATTTGCTACTTCTGGAGGAACAGGTGTAAACCAACTAGGAAATTTAAACCCTGCAACTTATGGAGGAAATGATATTTCTGATCCAACAGCATTTGCAAATGTTTACGGTACCTTGGTGAATACTTTAACCGGGAATGGTGCCAAAGGTGTAGTAGCTAATATTCCAGATATTACTACCATCCCTCATTTTACCACCGTACCTCATAACCCGGTACCATTAAATGCTGCAAGTGCAACCGCATTAAATACCCAATTAATTAATCCGTTAAGAAGCATTTTGTCTGCTTTAAATGCTGGTGACAGAATACAACCATTGGTTGCCGGTAACAACAATAAGTTGTTAATTGTAGATGAGTCTTTAGCCGACTTAGGAGCTCAAATTACTACTATTGCTTCTACTATTCCGCAATTGGCTCCTTTGGCTGGTTTCTTGGGAAGTACTTACGGTAGAGCACGTCACGCAACCAATCAAGATTTGGTATTGTTGGCTACAAGAGCAGTAATTGGAGTTTCCAATGCTCCAGCTCCAGCCCCTTTAAATACTTGGGGAGTTACTTATCCTTTACAAGACCAACATGTTTTGGTTCCTGCCGAAATTCAAATGATTAAAACAGCAACTACTGCTTACAATGCATCTATAAAAAGTATTGCAGATAGCAAAGGACTGGCTTTTGTGGATGTAGAGGCTTTAATGCGTCAGTTAGCTTCAACCGGAGTTAGATATGGCAATTTCCATATGACAGCTTCTTTTGTTCAAGGAGGTGCATTTAGTTTAGACGGCATTCATTTAACAGCTAGAGCAAATTCTTATGTTGCTAATAAGTTTATGGAAGCTATTAATTTCAAGTATGGTTCTACTCTTAAAATGTACAAACCTGAGGATTTTCCATTAAGTTATCCAGCAAATTTACCAAACTAATTTGGTAAGTAAGTAATAGTTTAAACCCCGCAAAATGCGGGGTTTTCTATTTTTGGTCGGCTGCGTACCACTCAGCAAAAGAGGTTTCGGTTTCTTGCAGTTTTAAAGAGTATAATTGTATATTTTGAGGCAATCTGTTTATAATTTTTTGAGCAAAGTCTATGACCATATTTTCACTGGTAGGCTGGTAATTTACTAATAATACATGGTGTCCTCTATCCCTCAATTCTTTTGCTAATTCTATATGCGGGGTGTTTTGGTTAAATACGGTAGCATGGTCAAATATATCTACAATTTCCTCTTTCACAATTTTTTTTAGGTCTCCAAAATCAATTACCATTCCATATTTTACATGATTTGTATCGGTAATTGGTGTTCCAATAACGCTAACATATAGTTTGTAGCTATGACCGTGTACGTTTTTACACTTCCCATCATAGCCATATAAAGCATGTCCGGTTTCAAACGTAAAACTTTTGGTGATTCTAATTTGATGCATCATTTCTTTTTTTAAAATAATAGAACAACAAATAAGCTATAATTACCATAACCACAAAAGGCAAAAACGTACCAATAAGAACCCCTATTTGGTAACTTTCATCTGGTGCTTCTTCTAGCTTTTTCTGAATGTGCTCTACTTGCACGTTATTTATTTTCTTTAAATTTTTGTAATTGTTCTTTTGTAAAATCACTTAACACATAGTTGCCTGATAACATTGCTCTTTTCGTCATAATCTCCTCCCAATTTTCTTTTCCTTCCCAAGCAATTTCTTTTAACGAATACAAAGCTTCAGGATTACATTTTACAAGTTCTAACGCCTTTTCTTTGCTTTTTTGACCTAGTTCCTCACCTAACACAATTTCGTTTATTAAACCACAGTTTTTAGCCCATTCTGCATCATACCATTGGTTTGGATTCCATGTCATTTCAAACATTCTTTGTTTTCCAATTTTATGACTAATTATTGGTTCAATTACAAAAGGACCAATACCTATTTGAATTTCGGAAAGTTTACAAGCAACCTCTTCTGTACCAAAAACATAATCACATGCAGCTATGATACCTACTCCTCCACCAATAGCTTTACCTTGCACCAACCCGATGATGATTTTTTTGCAATGCACCATGGCAAGCAATAGATTTTTAAATCCAGAAAAAAACTGCTTTCCTTCTGTTGCATCATTAACTTCTAAGAGTTCATCAAAGGATGCTCCTGCACAAAACACTTTTCCTTTAGACGACAAAACGATGCATCTAACCGCATCGTTTTGAGATAATTCGTGAAAAGTACGGGTTAATTTTTGTAATTGTTCTGTTGGAAAACTATTGCTTTTAGGATGAAAAAACTCCACATATGCAACTTGGTTTTCCACCGAAACCTCTACGTATGCCATTACTCTTTCTTTTTATTTTTAGTATAATTTTCGTTGATGTTTTTAATCATAATTTCGGTTAAATCAGTCTCTTCTTTTCCGTACAATACGGTAGAAACTTCTCCTGTACCCAAGATATAATCAAACTTTTTTTCTTTGGCATAGTCTTTAATCACCCCTTTGATTTTCTTTACCAACGAATCCATTTCTTTTCCACTTTGTTGTTGTATTTCTACGGTAATTCGTTGTTCACTTGCAGCCAAGCGTTGTTCTTTTTCCTGAAACTCACGCATTTTAGCCTGCACCCATTGTGGACCCATTTGTTGAGCACTTTTTTCAGCTTGTAACACTTCGTTTTGAAATTTGCTTTTCTCTGCTTGTAATGAGGCTGCCTTGGTTTTTACGATCTCTTCATATTTTGCATTCAAATCTTTGGCTTCTAAACTTTCTTCCATCAATTTGGCAGTATCTACAAAACCAATTTTCAAATCACTTGATTTTGCGTCTACTTTTTTCTCTTCTTTTTGTTCACATGAAATTAAGGCTACTGCCAAAAATGCACTCCAAATTATTTTTTTCATTTTGATTGATTGTTTTGATATGTTGCAAAAGTACAAATTATAAAATTACTATACTTTTGGACTTGTTTTTTTGTATCGAAGTTTCTTATAGTTTTTAAAATATTAATTGATTTTAATAATAAAAAACACCCTTTTTTTAGTTGATTTAAGCGATTTTATTTTTTCGGGACACATGCAATACTATACAAAAGGGGAATTTGCTTAAATCGAATTTATTTACTTTTTGAAAATATAAATTTTAGATGACCATTCTTTTGTAAAGAATGCTTTTACATTTGACAACAAACCCACTAATACTCCATAAATAGTTGCTAAAGATATTTTTTGATACGTAGCAGATAAAATGCTTACATAAAAACTATCTAATACCATCGGAAGAATTTTTATTTTATTCCAATCCTGCATCATTTGTAACATTCCTTTTTCTGAAAAGTGCCATAGGTGACGTGGTACATCCCAAGCAGCCCAATAGCTTTTAAAATGTTTTGCATCGTAACTCAAATAATTTGGTACCGCAATAATCAATATTCCGTCAGGAGTTAATTTGGATTTTAATTCTGCAATTAATTCTTTTGGGTTAGGAACATGTTCTAATACATGCCATAAGGTAATTACTTGTATAGATTCATTTGGAATTTCACTTAATATGGTAATCCATTTTGTTTTTGTACTTTCTTCTTTTTCAATAGCACTTGGCTCATAAGCATAAACTTCAAAATGATCACACATAAAATTTGCAAAAGCTCCAGTTCCTGCTCCATAATCTAACAACCTCCCATTTACATGATAGGTTTGGATGATTTTGCTTTTGTGTTTTAGGTTCCATTGTTTTGCAACAAAAAATAGTTTATCCACCAAATTACTTCCTTTTTTTTGATGAGAAATATATCCGTCAAAAGCATAGTATTTCTCTAGATTCTCTGGAACTGGATTGGTTTTTAATATACCATGTATTTCTGTAGATATAATCTCAAACGCTTCTTTTGTTTTACCGAAATCTTTGGTTTTAATGTATGAAATCATGTTTAAAACATTGTAAATCAATGATTAATAAAAAAAGTTCCACGTGGAACCTTATCTACCCATATAAATTAATAAGATAGAAATGTCACTAGGAGAAACCCCGCTAATTCTGGAAGCTTGAGAAACCGTAATCGGTCTGATTTTTTTCAGTTTTTCTTTAGCCTCATGTGATAAAGATTTGATTTTGTCGTAGTCAAAATTTTCAGGAATTTTGATGTCTTCCAGTCTTTTGATTTTATCGACATTTTGTTTTTCCTTTTCAATATAACCTTGGTATTTTATTTGGATGTAGCTTTGTTCTACAATTTCATCATCTAAAGGGGTTGTTGCCAAGTATTGGTTGATTTTTTCAATTTTGGTAAAGTCCTCAAGTTCTACTTCTGGTCTTGACAATACTTTGAAAAGCTTATCAGATTGCTTGATCAAAGAACTTTCTTTTTCTGCTAAAATCGGGTTGATTTCTTCTGGTAGAATGGAGGTTTCTCGGTAAAACTGAATTAATTTTTCCGACTCGTTAAACTTTTGTTCCATTCTTTTTAATCTTTTTTCTGAGGCCAAACCAATTGCATAGCCTTTTGGAGTAAGTCGTTGGTCTGCATTATCTTGTCTAAGTAAGGTTCGGTATTCTGCACGAGAGGTAAACATACGGTATGGTTCTTCCGTGCCTTTGGTAATCAAATCGTCAATCAATACACCAATGTAAGCTTCATCTCTTTTTAAGATGAATGCTTCTTGTTCTTTTACTTGTAATGCAGCATTAATGCCAGCCATAATTCCTTGAGAAGCGGCTTCTTCGTAACCGGTAGTTCCGTTGATTTGACCAGCAAAAAATAAGCCATCCACCAATTTAGTTTCTAAGGTATGTTTTAATTGTGTTGGTGGGAAATAATCATATTCAATGGCATAACCCGGACGGAAGAACTTTACGTGTTCAAATCCGGCAACACTTTTCAATGCTTTGTATTGAACGTCTTCCGGAAGGGAAGTTGAAAAACCGTTTACATAAACTTCTACCGTATCCCAACCTTCAGGTTCTACAAACAATTGGTGTCTGTCTTTATCGGCAAATCGATTGATTTTATCTTCAATAGATGGGCAATATCTTGGACCTAAACTTTGAATTCGACCATTAAACATTGGAGACCGATCAAAACCTTCTCGCAACAAATCATGCACCAACGGAGAAGTGTAAGTCATCCAGCAACTTTTTTGGTGTTTTAAATTGGTGGTTTCATCAGAATAAGAAAATTTTTCAGTGAATTCATCTCCTTTTTCTTCATTCATTTTGCTATAATCTAAACTTCTTCCATCTACTCGAGGTGGTGTTCCGGTTTTCATTCTACCTGATTCAAAACCTAAAGCTACCAATTGTTCCGTAATACCAAATGCAGCACTCTCCCCTGCTCTTCCTCCACCAAAGTTTTTATCTCCAATATGTATCAAGCCATTTAAAAAGGTTCCGTTGGTTAATACCACAGTTTTGGCATGAATTTCTACTCCTAACGAAGTTTTAATACCTGCAACCCTTCCATTTTTAAGCAATAATCCAGAAACCATTTCTTGGTAAAAATCCAAATTAGGTGTTTGTTCCAACATCAATCTCCAGGTTTCTGCAAACCGCATTCGGTCGCTTTGTACTCGTGGTGACCACATGGCAGGACCTTTGGACTTGTTTAACATCTTAAATTGAATTGCTGTTTTATCCGATACAATTCCGGAGTATCCTCCTAATGCATCAATTTCACGAACAATTTGTCCTTTTGCAATTCCCCCCATTGCGGGGTTGCACGACATTTGCCCAATGGTTTGTAAATTCATGGTAACCAACAAAGTTTTGCATCCCATATTGGCAGCAGCTGCAGCAGCCTCAGATCCGGCATGGCCCGCACCAACCACAATTACATCATAAACATCTTGAAACATAGTAATTTAGAGATTAAGTTCCCCGTGGAACATTTTTATTTTTTCTTCTTCTTTGCTACGCATTAAAGTTTCTTCCTCGGTGGTTTTATCTCCGTAACCACATAAGTGCAATAAACCATGAGCCATTACGCGAAGTAATTCGTTGTGAAAAGAAACTTTAAAAGTGTAGGCATTTTCTCGTACCCTTTCTACAGAGATAAAAATATCTCCAGCCACTTCATCATTTTCGGTATAATCAAAACTGATGATGTCGGTGTAGGTGTCGTGGTTCAAATACTCCACATTGATTTTGTGCAGATAGGTATCATTACAAAAAATGTAGTTGAGTTCTGCAATGTGGTGTTCTTCAGAAGTAGCAATAGCTTGTAACCATTCTTGGTACGTTTCTTCGGGAGATAAATTAAAATTGGTTTCGTAATGAAAATTAATCATTTTGTTTGAAATAGTCTTCTACTTTCTTTTGGTAAACAGACTGCAAAGGTAAACTTTGTCGATTTAAATTTTCAATACTCTTTAAGTATTTTTGAAGCGATTCCGGTAAAGGAGCACTTTGGTTATTATAGTTGTTTTGATTGGTTTCAGATTTCCTTTGGTTGTCCTCTCCTTGTTGTTGGATGGCTTTTTCTAATTTGAGTAATTCGTGACGAATATTCAGCATTTTTTGGAATATTTCGTTTTTAAAACCTTTGTTCAATAATTGCTTTTCCGCATCCTTCATTTGATCTAAGATTTTTCTTCCATCCGGAGTCAATCCTTGTTTTTGCAACGCATCTTCTAATTGCTGACGCAATTTGCGTTGTTCTTTAAAAATCTCCATCAACAATTTGGCATTCTCTTCGCCATCTCCACCGTTTTGTTCTCCTTTGCCATTGCTACCTCCAGAATTTCCTTGTTCTCCTTTTTGTCCGGGTTTCTCTCCCGGCTTATCACCCGGTTTGTCCCCAGGCTTCTCTCCTTCTTCCATGCCTTCCTTCATTTTTTCGCTGAGCTTTCCTTGTTTTTGAATGATATCTTTTAACTGACTTTCTCTACCTCCACTTCCAGGACTTGGCATGCCTTGTCCGCTTCCACTACCTGACATTTGCATTTGCATGTTGTTCATCACATTGCTTAAAAAATCGGCCAAGGTATTGGCAGCAGTAATCGTAAATTGCTGGTGCGAGGTTCCTCTTAACGTATTCATATCTGCCAACGTTTCCAAAGATTTGTCTAAATTGTAATGAACTTTGCCCACTTCCTCTGTAATACGTTCGGTAATTTGAGCGTTTCGAAGTGAAATCACATACAAACTATCGTCTATATGACGGAATTGTTGCTTTAGTTCTTGTTGTTTTTTCAATCCCTTGGCATAGTTTGGATCGTTTCGTTTGCTGTTTTTAAATTGGGTGATTAAGCTTTCTTGGTTAAAGGAAAAAGCCAACAAATTGTCTATGATTTGACGTAACATTTTTACGTCTTCTTGCATGGTTTGTTTGCTATTTTGCCCACTTGCACCTTTCATTTGCATGCTCATTTGTTTCATTTTTTGGGCAGCATTTTTCTGTTTTGGTTGGGCTTGTTTTTGGTTGTTTTGTTGCAAATCTTCTTTGGCATTTTCCATGTTTTGCTCCGCCTGTTTTTCTTCTTCTTTTTGATTAGGTAAATCCATAGGCTTTTTCAAACCTTGGTTTTCCTTTTCCAAATCACGCATTTCTTTTTGTATGTCTTTGAATTGTTTTTGAATTTCTTCCTGTTTATTGGCATTGTTTTGTTGGCTATCGTCTGCTAATTTTTCTTGCTTTTCAGCCAATTTTTCCAACTTTGTACCAATCTGCTCCATCTTCTTTTCCACATAAAAACGCTTGGTAAGTTCCACCAATTGCTCCAAATTTTTAGTTTGGTTTTTTGATTTCTGCTGCAATTGCTGCATTTTATCAAACAATTCTTGGTCGTTTAATTTTTCCGACAAGCGTTGCAGCTCCTCCAAAAGTTGTTTGTTTTTATCTGATTCTTTTTGCACCTGATCCATTCTTCTTTCCAATTCCTTTTTCATCGGGTCTTGGTCGGGAGTTTTTTGGTTTTGTAAATTGTCTTTTAATTTATTAGAAAATTCCTTCATCAACTCTTCGTTTTGCTTTTGACGTTGGATGAAATCCTGAATTTTCTGACGGTCTTTAAAGTCTAATTCCTTTTTTTGTTTCTGTAAATTTTGCAGTTTTTCTAGTTCGCTTATGTTTTTATTTTGCTCATTAATCGAACTATTTAAACTATTGATATTGTTGTTTTTATCTTTTAGCAGTTGATCTTCTTTTTCCATATCGGTTTTGATTTTTTCCGAAAAAACAGCCGATTTGGTACTTTTGAATTGGTGTATGGCATCGTTGTCAAAAACTTCAAAGTAATAGGCATACGAAACTCCTTTTTCTACCGATAAATTTCCCGGAAAGCGATACACAAAGCGATCGGAAATTTTGTCTTTTAATGCAATATTTGCTTTGGTAGTTTTTGTAGGATTGTTTTCAGGGTAGTAAACAATTTGTAATTTGGTTAAACCATAATCGTCCGAAACTTGGCCAATCAAATAGTTGGCATCCACCTTTAAACTATCAGGAGGTCTGTTGACCTGAATTTGTGGGTATTGGTCTTTAATAACTTGGATTTGGTAAGGAATTTTTTCAAAGTTTTTCCATTGTTGGTTGCTGGTGCTTATGGTATATTGCACTGGCTCTAGAATGGTTTTCTGAAATGCAAATATATGATTTTCATTAGGTTGAAAAGAATAAGATTTGTCTGTTTCCCATAAAATTTGGTTGGTAGCTTCCGCTTTAATTTTCCATTGAACGGTAGTTCCTTCCGGAACCAATGCATTTCCGGTTCCTTGGATGATCTCCGGTTTCTTTTGCATGTATTTTGGGTAATTCAATACCATTTGAAAATCAAAAATGGTAGGAACTTTAGAAACTTGTAAAGTGTAAGGATTGGTTTCTATTTTATTGGTAATCAATTTAAAAGAAACATCTTGCATAGGTTTTGTAAAGGTAAATTGAAAACTTCCTTCTGCAATTTTTTCTAAATAGTAGCTTTCATTTTCCAACTGAATGGTTACTTGGTGCGGGATTTTATCTCCAATAGCTGCTACTTCTAAGGTAAAATCCTTGCCTTGTTGGGTTATTAGTTTTTGGTTTTGAATCACCAATTGATAAGGAGCCGGTGGGGTGTATTGGGTTTGATAATTCACTACCCTATTGAATCCGTCTTGTAATAAATTTTGTTGGTTGAACCAATACAAACTGGCAATCACCAAAATTGGCAACACAGCCCAAGGCACATACTTCCAGTTTTTCTTCCACGGAATTGCTTCTACAAAAGGGACCAAAGCCAATTTTTCGGCTTTTTGGGAAATAGCAGCCAACAACAATTCGGAGTTTTGTGTGTTTTCACTTAGTTGTAAAAAGTTGGTCAATTTATCGGATACTTCCGGAAAGTGAGCCCCAATAATTTTGGAACTTTCCATGGCATCCAACCCTTTTTGCAGTTTGAAAAGTTTTAGCAATGGCCACAAAATCAGAAATAAAAACAAGGAAACTTCTACCACTACAAACAGCCAAAACAACAAAGTTCGAACAGAAGTAGGCAACCACAAAAAATATTCAACAAAAGCAGTAAACAACAAATAGCCTAACCCAGAAGCTAAAAACAACAAAGTACCTTTTAACAATTGGTTGCTGTAATATTTACGTATAAAGATTTCTAATTTTTCAAAAATAATAGTTGGTATGCTGCTCATTTCCTTGGGTATAATTCAATTTTTAAAGATATATTTTTTTTAATTTTATAAGCGTTAAAATTTGTCCAAAGAAAAATGAAAAAAGCGGTCCCCTATTTGTTGGCCTATTCTATCCCAATGGTAGCTTTAATTTCTGCCCAATTTGGAGGAATTTTTTGGTACACTACATTGGTTTATACCTTTGTTTTACTGCCTTTAATAGAAACTTTTCTTCCAGCTATTGCAGTAAATTATTCTGAAACAGACAAAACCAACCGATTGCAAAACCAATGGTTTGATGTGTTATTGTATGGGAATGTGTTGTGGGTGTATGGCCTCATGGGATATGTGTTGTATTTTCTCTGTAACAAAAATTTTACCTATGTAGAGTTGGTTGGCATGGTATTTACTTTGGGCATAGTGTACGGTGCCAATGGCATTAATGTAGCACATGAATTAGGACATCGCGATAAAAAAAGCGAAAACTTTTTGGCTAAAATGTTGTTGCTCCCCTCGCATTATTTGCATTTTTTTCTGGAACACAACCACGGACATCATGTGCATGTTTCTACTCCCGAAGATCCATCTACTGCCAAAAAAAATCAAAGTTTGTATGCTTTTTGGGTACAATCGGTTTTTGGGACTTATGTAAAAGCATGGCAAATTCAACAACAATTTTTACAAAAAGACAATCGTTCTTTTTGGCATTTTAGCAACTACCAATTTTGGTCGTTGGTGGTGTGGTTAGGATTTCAAGGAGGCATTTATTATTTCTTTGGGTTCCAAGCTTGGTTGGTATTGTTTTTCTCGGGAGTCATTGGCTTTTTGTTGTTAGAAACCATCAATTACATTGAGCATTATGGCTTGATGCGAAGCAAATTGCCAAGTGGTAGATACGAAAGAGTTTCCGAAAAACACTCCTGGAATTCTAATCATGTCATAGGCAGAATGGTGTTGTATGAGCTTACCCAACACAGCGACCACCATTACAAAGCCAACAAAAAATACCAAATTTTGCAAAGCTACGAGCAGAGTCCGCAATTGCCATTTGGCTACCCTACTTCTATGGTGTTGGCTGCCTTTCCACCACTTTGGTTTTGGTTGATGAATCCGAGATTGCCACAATAAATTAGGCTGCTAAAGTATTTCGGAATTGGTATCTTTGTACCCTATTTTAATTCAGAAATATGTCAGTTAGAGTTCGTTTTGCACCAAGTCCCACAGGACCATTGCACATTGGTGGTGTTCGCACCGCATTGTTTAATTATTTGTTTGCCAAAAAACATGGAGGAACTTTTTACTTAAGAGTAGAAGATACCGACCAAACCCGTTTTGTACCGGGTGCAGAGGCTTACATTATGGAAGCCTTGGATTGGTTGGGCATTGCTCCGGATGAAACCGTGGGCAAAAACGAAAAATATGGTCCGTATCGTCAGAGTGAGCGAAAAGAAATTTACCAACAATACGTACAAGAATTGTTACACAAAGGTTGGGCTTACTATGCATTTGATACTCCAGAAGCTTTGGATGCTTTGCGAAAAGAAGCCGAAGCCAACGGACAAAATTTTATGTATGGATGGCACAACCGAATGCAATTAAACACTTCGTTACATTGTACCGAACAAGAATTACAAGAAAAGCTAGCACAAGGTTTGCCTTATGTGGTTCGATTTAAAATACCGGAAAACCAAACTTTGGTGTTTCACGACATCATTCGTGGAGAAATACAAGTAGAAACCAATACATTGGATGACAAAGTTTTGTTTAAATCAGATGGGATGCCTACCTACCATTTGGCCAATATAGTAGACGACCATTTGATGGGAACCACCCATGTGATTAGAGGAGAAGAATGGTTGCCATCGTTGGCATTGCACGTGTTGTTGTACCGTGCATTTGATTGGAAAGCACCGGAGTTTGCCCATTTGCCATTGATTTTAAAACCCATAGGCAACGGAAAATTATCTAAACGAGATGGAGACAAATACGGCTTTCCGGTATTTCCGTTGGAGTGGAAAACCGAAGAAGGCATTTCGATGGGCTACCGTGAGCAAGGCTATTTGCCTGAAGCCGTGGTGAACTTTTTGGCCTTGTTGGGTTGGAACGATGGCACCGAGCAAGAGCTATTTACTTTGGAAGAGTTGGTACAAAAATTTGATTTGCACCGCGTACATAAGGCAGGAGCCAAATTTGACCCCGAAAAAAACAAATGGTTCAACCACCAATATTTGCAACAACAAACTCCCGAAAGCTTGTTGGAAGGTTTTGTAAAAGAACTGCAAAAACACCAAATTACCCATAGCTATAGCAATGCTCAATTGGTACAAATGATAGGCTTGTTAAAAGAAAGAGCCCATTTTGTGCAAGATTTGTGGGAGTTGAGCCACTACTTTTTTGTGGCACCAACTGCTTATGACGAAAAAGCCAAAGCCAAATGGATCGAAGAAACCAAGCAAATCCTACAGCAATACCACGATTGGCTGCAAAAGGCTGCTTTTACCAACGTAGAGCAATTGGAAAACGACACCAAGCAATGGCTAACCGACCAAAACATAGGCTTAGGCAAATTGATGCCAGCCTTGCGATTGAGTTTGGTAGGAGCTTTACAAGGCCCGCATTTGTTTGATATTGCCTTTTTATTGGGCAAACCCCAAGTGCTGCAACGCATACAACAAGCCATTGCATAAATTTTTCAAAACGAGCCAAGCGCTCGTTTTTTATGGATGTGTGGAAGTAAATTTTATATATTTGAGATTATTAAGAAGTTAGCGGACATTTTAAAACGACATTCAATCAACAAAAATGAGACAATTCATAAAAGATAAAGCTGAACAATTCGGAGCAAAGACGGACAACGAATTCAACAAACCTTATGTTGAACTAAACAACACCGGACATGAAGGACTAAAAGATAATGTTGCTTATTTTGAATTTATACAACCTGAAGAAGAAGCGTCCAGGCCTTTTCTATGCTTTGCAATTCCGAAAGCAATTGGAAGCCGACTCCGCAATAACCTACCAATTATTGTTTATTTTTTAAAACCTTGATTAAAACTGATTAATACCTCTAAAAAAAGTACATTTACCAACACTAAACAGCACTTATGTTTGTAATTATTTCTAAAGTGATCTTGATCTTTTTCGGTTTGTTTTTTATAAGTGTAGGTTTGCTGATGGGTTTTAGGCCAAAAACAGCAAGAAATGTTATAAGAAAAGCCGGAAGCACTTTTTGGATTCATTACGGAGAAATAACCATAAGAATGATACCCGCAACCGCATGTGTTTTTTATGCCAATTACAGCAAATTTCCAACTTTTTTTGAGGTATTTGGCTGGTTTATGCTAGGTACTTCTTTGGTGCTTTATTCGGTTCCAAAACAATTACACCACCAATTTTCAAACCGATGTGCAGACGTTTTAAAACCTATTTATTTTCAGCGCATTGCACCTATTTCGGTGGCTATAGGTTTGTTTTTTATTTACTCGGTGTGGTAATAAAATGTTTTAAACGTTGATTTTACAATAAATAAGGCCAACTTTTAAAAGTTGAGGGAGGTATTTTTATGAAAACACCCCGAGTTTAAAATTAATTTTATTTTTATGATAGTATCAAATGATAGTATCACAACATGAAGCCAACCATCTATCAAAAGAAATGATAGTATTTATTTTTCTACGCTTTGTTAAGTTACTTAACTTTAAACAAAAAAGCCAACTATCGCTAGCTGGCTTTTATCGTTTTTGATAGAAGAGGATTTAAATCTCTTCCAATAATTTAGAAATCTCGTCTAATTTCGGAGTCAAGATAATTTCAATTCTGCGGTTTTTGGCTTTGCCTTCCGCAGTTTCGTTGCTGGTAACCGGAGCGTGTTCGCCTCTACCTGCTGCAGTTAAGTTGCCTTTTATCACATTTTTGTTTTCTTGTAAAATTTGTACCACTGCCAAGGCTCTTCGGGTAGAAAGTTCCCAGTTGTTGCTCACTGCACCACTTCCAACATAAGGCACATTGTCGGTATGACCTTCAATCAACACCGAAATTTCCGGGTTTTGTGCCAATACTTTTCCAACTTCTACTATGGCACTTCTTCCTTCTGGGTTTACGGTCCAACTTCCGGAAGGGAACAACAATTTGTTTTCCATAGAAACATATACTTTTCCGTTTTTCATTTCTATCGTCAAGCCTTTGCCTTCAAAGTTATTTAATGCTCTAGAAAGCGTTTCGCGTAAAGCTCGCAGACTTTTTTCTTTATTGGCAATCATTTGCTCTAATTCGTCCACTCGTTGCGAACGATCTTTTAAATCGGCTTGAAGTTTTTCTAAACGGGTACGTTCTTGTTGCAATGCTTTTTCTTTTTCATCTAATTGGGCCAATAATTCGCGGTTCTTCTTCATGTTAGCCTCTAACGATTCGTTGCTGTTTTTTTCTAAAGCAGCGTAGGAATTTTGTAGGTTTTTTAAGCTGTTTTGGCTTGCTGCCAAATCCGATTGCAATTGTTTGCGTTCTTGTTGGAGTTTTTCCAACTCTTCACGCAATTTTTTTAAATCGATTTCTGCTTGGTTTTGAAAAGCTTTTAGGCCTTGGTTTTCGTCTTCCAAACCGTTGTAGTTCTTTTTTAACTCGGCATATTTATCTTCTAATTCGGTGTAGATTTTTTTCGACACGCAAGAGGTACTCAAACTTAATACACCTACCAACATTGCCAAACGGGCAAATTTTTGAAAAGAAATAGTCATAGTCATTTTTGGTTTTAATTTTTAAACTATTTAAAATAAAGGCTTTATAAAAAAGCAGCAAAACTAATTTTTCACTAAAGCTGTTTCTGTTCTCTCAAATGTAAGACCAAAAAATCATAAAAAAGGTTAAAACTTCAAAGTCAAATTAAATTTTAAGGATTGAAAGAAATATCTGTTGAGAAAAAGAACCAAATTAGAATTTTTATGACAAATATGTAGGAATAAAAAACGCTAAGGAATTAAAGTTTGTTTTCAAAATCTTCAATTAATGCATCCACATCTGTTTTTAATTTAGGCAAATGGTTTAAAAGAATAGACCAAATATTTTCGTCTGAAACAGAATCGTATGCATGAATTACATGATTTCTTAAACCAATAATCGATTTTGCATTTTCAACTTTTAGGGTGTAGGTTTTATCGCGAGTAATAATTCGGTTAATGGCTTCTCCAATAATTTCTAGATTTCTTTCCACGGCTCTTTTACGCATGATGTTTTGTTGGTAGAGTTGGAAATTCTTTTCTTCCCCAACAAAAAAACTTTCTATTTCCTCTATACAAAAACGGACATCATAAAGCCATTTTAGAATTCTTTCATCCATAAACTAACTTTTTGGATTTGTTGATAGAGTTTTTCAAAATAGGGTTTTTGATGGTTTGTTCTTCCACCAAGTCTACCTCTCGTTTAAAGAGTTTTTCCAAACTTTCTTTGAAATGAATGTAGTTGTCAAAATATTTGGCTAAGTCAAATGATTTGAATTTTACAAGAAAATCAATATCGCTTTTGGCATTAAAATTTTCATTTAATGCAGACCCAAAAAGATACATCTTTTCTACTTGATGCATCTCACATAGCTTGATTAATTCGTTGTTGTTTTCAAACAAAATACCCATACTTACAAAGTTAGAAAATAATGTTTAATCTGGATATTTTTCTTTGGTGAATTGCATGGTTTGCTTCACTATTTTTTCCAATTCATCCAGGTGAATATCTTCTAATTTCTTTACGTAAATACAAGCTTTACTGTGGGTAAATTTTCCCAATTTCGAGAGGTCTTGTGGTTTTTCGCTTTCGTAAAAAGTCACATATAAAGTCAGGGCATTTTTACGAGGCGAAAATCCAATCAAAGGAGCATCTCCTTCTCTTCCACTGGCATATTTGTAGTGGTAGCTTCCGTAGCCAATAATGCTTGATCCCCACATTTTTGGAGTAAAACCTGTTACTTTTTGTAGCCAATCTAACAAAAGTATACTATCGGTTTTTTTGGTTTCCGGTGTTACATTTTCTAAAAATTCCAACACACTTGCTTCGGTTGGTTGGGTTTTGTTTTCAGCCATTATATTTGTTAAAATAATGTTTTTTGGATTGTTTTATCTCCAAATTTCACTTTCTATTATCATAGGTACTACTACTCCACATACAAAAGCCGAAGCAACTAAAATCCAATCGCGTTTGCTAAAACGAAAAACCGTTTGCACCATGTAAGAAATGATTAACACGATAATTACCACTATTATTTGAGCAGCTTCTATCCCTAAAGCAAACTCTAACAAAGGCAATAGTTTATCGGAACTACTACCGGGCAAAATACTTTTAAAGTAATTAGAAAAACCTAATCCGTGAATGATTCCAAAAAACAAGGTTACCGAAGCCACAAAACTGATGCTTTCTTTTTTGCTACTTTTCCCGGCTGTAAACAAATGAAAAAGAGCTGTAATTAAAATCGTAATCGGAATTAAAAACTCAATCAAACTTGCTTTTACTTGAACCACACCATACACCGATAAAATTAACGAAATGGTATGCCCTACAGTGAATAATGTTACCAATAGCAACACTCTTTTCCAATCTTTAAAGGCATAAGGCACACACAAAGCAATTAAAAACAATACGTGGTCATAACCGTTGATGTCTAAAACATGCTTTAACCCGATGTTGAAGTAAACCCAAAATTCTTGCATAATTTTTAATTTAAAGAAGTAAAAATACAACTTAACCTTAATTATGAAAATTTAACTAGGCAGAATCTGTTTTTTCCGCATCTTTTGGAAGAATTAGAGGGTAAAAATTTTAAAAAATTGCCATATATTTGCACTACAAATTAAAACTACCAATTATGTCAATTGTTGATTTATACGACAGCGGATTTAAAGACCGAAATAAAGGACATTTTTCAGCCATTGTTAGGGTTGCCATGTCAGATGGTTTGATTACTTCTGAAGAAAAAACCTTCTTAGATCGTTTGGCCAAAAACTTAGAAATTTCTGCAGATGAATACGAGGAAATTTTAGAGAATCCAAACAAATACCCCATCAATCCACCTTACTTACACGCACATCGTTTAGACCGTTTGTATGATTTGTCAAGAATGGTATATGCAGACCATGTATTAGGAGCTAAACAAAGAGAAATGTTAACAAGATTTGCCATTGCTTTAGGCTTTAATCCGGCAAATGTGGATTATATTGTGGACAAAGCTCTTAAACTTTTAGAGCTAAATGTGGATTTAGACACCTTTCACTACGAAATGAATCATATGAATAAGTAAAAATTATTTTGATATGTTTACTAAACCGCTTGCAAATCAAGCGGTTTTTTATTGCTTTCTCTCTAATGCATGCAATGCAAAAGAAGCCAACCAATGTTCTCCTTCGTAGTTGCCATCGGTAATACTTGGCAATGAAAATTGCATATGCTTATCGGCTAATTTAGTTAAATGTCCGAATTCTTTGGGGTACTGTTTGGCCAGAAAGTACATATTCCATGCTCTGGAAAAGTTTAGTCCGTCTAAATGCACCAAATGTCCATCGGTTCGGTCAGAAACCCGGGCTACTTCCCATGTAAAGTTAGATTTTAAAACTTCCGGTAAAAATTGTTTGGTGAATTTCAAAAAAGCATCTTTAGGGAGTATTTTACCCATCAAAGCTAATTCTTCCAAACAAGGCGACAAAAAATCAGTACCACTTGGCTCCCAAGTTAACGGGCAATTAGCATCGGTGCCAAACCAATGCATGGCATGTTTTTCAATGCTGTTTTTTAGCTCCTGATGATTTTTAAATTGGGCATATTCATAGGCAAAACCTAACCCAAATGCAGTGTTGTTGTGGGTGCCAATTCGTAACGGGTAAATTAGTTTGGGTAAAAATTCCAAATATCGGTTTACCAACAAATCGCTCAAAGGCTGTACTATTGAAGCCAATGCTCGCAAGCGTTTTTCTTTGCTTTGCTCTAAAGCCATTTGTAGTTTTAACAACCATGTCCAGCCATAGGTTCTTTCAAATGATTTTTCATGAGCTTTTTCAAAATAGGCAATTTCTACCGCAATATTTGCCGAAGTGATGTTACTTTCTAGTTTTTTTAGAGCTTCTTCTTTGGCTTCTAAATTCGGAAACTGATCCATTAAAAACACCAAACTCCAATGCCCGTGTACAGAAGAGTGCCAATCAAAACAACCGTAAAAAGCTGGATGTAATTGCTGTGGACTTTGCAGTTCGGAGCCATTAATAATTACCTGGTTTAACTTGTTTGGATATTCTTGCTGTAAACATTTTAAAGGCAGTTTTGCCAATTGGTTGGCAATGGCAAGGTTTAGTTCTTGACCAATGGAAATAACTACCCAAAATAAACTTACCATGGTATACTTCATGATTTCAATTTTTACCAAAGATAAAAAAACCTCGCTTCTTTCAGGAAACGAGGCAACTTTAAGCAAGTATAGTTTGGTTAGTTTTGCTTAGCTTTTTGCATAAATTCTTCTGCTTTTTCTACCATGTTTTTGCTTCCACAGAAAAAAGGCACACGTTGGTGCAGTTCGGTTGGTTTGATTTCCATAATTCTCTGAAAACCATCACTAGCTTTTCCACTAGCTTGTTCTGCCAAATAAGCCATTGGGTTGCATTCGTATAACAAACGCAATTTTCCGTTAGGTGCTTTGGAACTAGTAGGGTACAAATAAATACCTCCTTTGATCATATTTCGGTGGAAGTCTGAAACCAAACTTCCGATGTATCTGGAAGTATAAGGCCTGTCACCTTCTTCTTGTTGGCAATATTTGATGTAATCTTTTACGCCTTGCGGAAAATGAATGTAGTTTCCTTCGTTTACCGAATAAATTTTCCCATTTTCCGGAAATTGCATGTTGGGATGCGACAAATAAAACGTACCGATAGCCGGATTTAGTGTAAAACCATTCACCCCGTGTCCTGTGGTATATACCAACATCGTGGAAGTTCCGTAAATCACATATCCTGCTGCTACCTGATGGATGCCTGGTTGTAAGAAATCTTCTAAAGTTACCGGAGTTCCAATAGGAGTCACCCTTCGATATACCGAAAAAATAGTTCCTACTGATACATTTACATCAATATTGGAGGATCCATCTAAAGGATCCATCAAAATAACATATTTGTTGTTGTGGCCTTTGTCGCTTCCTTCAATGGTAATAAAATCATCGTTTTCTTCAGAGGCAATGCCACAAGCAATTTCTCGATTAATCAACGTTTGGATAAACACTTCGTTGGCATATACATCCAGTTTTTGTTGCTCTTCTCCTTGAATGTTTTGCTCACCAACTTGTCCAACAATATCTACCAATCCGGCTTTATTAACTTTATAATTTACTACTTTAGCAGCTAAGCGAATGGAGTTGATAATACGAGATAATTCTCCTGAGGAATAAGGAAATTCTTGTTGTTTTTCGATGATAAATTCTCCAAGCGTTTTGTTGCGTTCTTCCATAACGAAATCGATGTAGTTGTGTTGGTGGCACAAATATCTTAAATTTTGTGATTAGCGTAACTTCTTAACTACATTAATTTTTTTGTAGGTAATTTTGCATATTTATAATGAAAAGATGATAATTCGAAAAGCAACCCCAAACGACATGCATGCAGTGCATCAGCTTATTACCGAGTTGGCTATTTTTGAAAAAGAACCGGAAGCAGTAGCTACTTCTCCGGCAGAATTATTGCGAGATGGTTTTTCAGAAAATCATTTGTTTGAAGCATTGGTTGCTGAGGTTGACGGTCAAATTTTAGGCATGGCTTTGTATTACCCAAGATATTCTACTTGGAAAGGAAAAACCCTACATTTAGAAGATTTGATTGTTTCTGCAGTCCATCGAGGAAAAGGAGTAGGCATGGCATTGTACCAAGCCTTTTTACAAGAAGTAATGAAGCAAAACGTTCGAAGAGCAGAGTGGGTGGTGTTGGATTGGAACCAAAACGCGATTGATTTTTACGAAAAGTCAGGAGCTGTAGTACTCAACGATTGGAAAACCGTACAAATGACCAACGAACAAATAAAAGCATTTTTAAACCAATAATCGATCTAATAATGAGAATATTTAAGTTTGGAGGAGCATCGGTAAAAGATGCCTCAGGGGTGAAAAATGTAGTAGAAGTTTTGCGTCAAGTAGGCCATGAAAACACGTTGATTGTGGTTTCTGCTATGGGAAAAACTACCAATGCTTTGGAAGAAGTCATTCGTTGTTATTTTCACGATAAAGAACATTTGTCAGCGGCTATAGAAACTGTTAAACAATACCATTTGCAATTGGTTTCGGAGTTGTTCACCACAGTTCCGGATTCCTTATCCAACAGATTGCAAGAATTGTTTAACGAAATGGCTTACTTTTTAGAGCACAACAAATCGCCTAACTACAATTTTGTGTACGATCAGGTAGTAAGTTGTGGGGAATTGTGGTCTACCGTAATTGTGCATGCCTATTTTAACGAAGTTGGCTTGCAAGCTAACTGGTTAGATGTGCGTAATTTGGTAAAAACAGACGATTCTTATCGCGATGCGGTGGTGGATTGGCAACAAACCGAGCAAAACATCCAACAGGCAGTGCAGCCTAAGTTGTTGTATGTAACCCAAGGGTTTTTGGGTTCAGATGCCAACGGATTTACCACCACTTTAGGCAGAGAAGGTTCCGACTATACTGCTGCTATTTTTGGCTATAGTTTGGGAGCAGAAAGTGTTACTATTTGGAAAGATGTTCCCGGGGTGTTGAATGCAGACCCTAGATATTTTCACGAAACGGTATTGTTACAACAAATTTCTTACCGCGAAGCCATCGAATTGGCTTTTTACGGAGCAAGTGTGATTCACCCAAAAACTTTACAACCATTGCAAAGCAAAGAAATTCCGTTGTTGGTAAAATCGTTTGTAAATCCATTATTACCCGGAACCAAAGTGAGTAGAGGTGCCCATTTGGTGCCAGAAACCCCATGTTTTATTGTAAAGAAAAACCAACATTTGTTATCGGTTTCTTCCAAAGATTTTTCTTTTGTGATGGAAAACAACATTCGCGATATTTTTGATTTGCTACATCAATACAAAATCAAAGTAAACATGATCCAAAATTCTGCCATTAGTTTTTCGGTTTGTGTAGAAGATAAGTTTTTGCATTTTCACGAATTAACTGCCCAATTGCAAGATAAATTTGTAGTGCATACCCAAGAAAACGTTTCTCTGTATACGATCCGACACTTTACCCAAGAATCCATCCAATCCTTAGAAGCAAAACACGAAATTTTATTAAAGCAAGTCATGGACCAAACCATTCAGGTGGTTGCGGTGTAGATTTTATAAAATATATTCCCATCTACAACGTTTTTAAAAGCATTCCAAGCAGTAAACTCCTTGGATGCTTTTTTTTATGTAGTTTCGCTATAATTGAGCAAATGGATTGATGAATCGATTTTGGACAGGTTTGTTTTTGGTATTCTTTTCTTCCTTCGGATTAAAAGCCCAGGAAATCCATCCGTTACGCACCCAAAAAATCTTCGAAAAACCAACCGATACTTTACAATTAGAAACATCCGGAATCAATCCTTTTTATTTTGAAGTTACCGATTCCATAGGAAATCCAATTCCCTCCAACCAATTCCAAGTGAATTTTCCGAAAGGAAAAATGTGGTTTGTAGCCCAAAAGCCAACCCAAAAAATAGTGGTGAAATACCAAAAATTCCCCGATTTTATCACCCAAAGTATTCAGGTAATTGATTCGAGTAGTATGGTGTCAAATGAAGCTGGAGTAGATAAAATTTTCACCTTTAATAATCGCAAACCCGGAGCTCCCACCAAGCCATTGGAAGGTTTGCAAACTTCTGGTAGCATAGTGCGAGGAGTAACCATTGGTAACAACCAAAATGCTGTGGTAAATTCCAATTTAGATTTACAAATTAGTGGGAATTTATCCGAAAAAGTAGGTATTAGAGCTGCTTTGCAAGACAACAATTTGGCATTGCAAAACGGTGCATATTCGCAACGAATTGACGAATTTGACCAGATTTATTTGGAAGTTTTTTCCAAGCAATGGAATTTAAGAGGAGGAGATTTGTTTTTAGAAAACAGAACTTCTCGAATTTTAAATTTCAATAAAAAAGTGCAAGGACTTTCGGCTAGTTTTCAGTTTGGAGAAGAAGACAACCAAACCCAAGTAATGCTTTCCGGAAGTTTGGTAAGAGGGCAATACGCACGAAGCACTTTTATTGGTGCAGAAGGAAACCAAGGACCATACAAACTAATTGGCAACCAAGGCGAATTGTTTGTGTTGGTAATTTCAGGCTCCGAACGAGTGTATGTAAACGGGGTGTTGTTGCAACGTGGTGAAAACAACCAATATATCATCGATTACAATGCAGGTGAAATTACTTTTACTTCGTTATTCCCAATATCTTCTGAAATGCGGATTAATGTAGAGTACCAATACACCGAACGAAACTACAACCGTTTAATTACGTACAATCGGGTGAAACACCAAAGAGAAAAATGGTATATCGAAACCAATTTTTATTTGGAATCTGACAGCAAAAACCAACCATTGCAACAAAATTTATCTCCGGAGCAAGTTCAAATTTTACAAAATGCCGGAAACGACCCCAACCAAATGATTGCAGTTTCGGCTGTAGAAGACACGTATAGCGAAAACAAAATACTTTACCGAAAAACTGTAGTAAATGGGGTAGAGGTATTTGAGTTTTCTACCGATGCAACCGAAACGTTGTACCAAGTGCGTTTTACTTTGGTTGGTGCCAACCAAGGAAATTACCAATTGCTTAGCAACCAAGCCATAGGAAGAATATATGGATATGTAGCACCGGTAAATGGCATTCCGCAAGGAGATTACGAACCCGTGAATCGATTAATTCCACCTACCAAAACCCAAATGGTACAAATGCAAGGAGGATACCAACCTACTGAAAAAACCCAAATTAAATGGGATGTAGGAGTAAGTAACTACGATGCCAATTTATTTTCGGAAATTGGAAACGAAAACAACCACGGAGTAGCCGGGATATTAGAAGCATCGCACCAATTTGGCAAAAAAAACCATCGGTTCCAAACCACGAGCTCTTGGCAATGGGTACAGCAAAAATTTAGACCCGTAGAGCGATTGTTTTCTATTGAATTTGAACGCGATTGGAATTTAACCCAAGTACAAGGCAACCAAAGTTTGTTGCAGTTTTTTGTAGAGCATCAGTTTAAAAAAGATAGTTCAACTAACTTTTTATTAAATAAATACGAGTTTCAAAAATTAGATTTTTCCGAGAGCTATTCCGGACAAAAACATCGCTTTTTTCTGCAAGGAAAACAAAACAATTTTACCTACACTTCGCAAAGTAGTTGGATGAAATCTACCGGAAGTTTTTCCAATGCCAATTTTTTACGAAGCCAAAACCAATTGCGGTATCGTTTACAAAAAAATTGGGTACAATTAGGATACCAAATGGAAGATGTACAAGAACAAAATAATGCTACCCAAGCACTCACGGCATTGAGTCAGCGTTTTCACGAAGTGAGTCCGAGTGTGGGTAGGGGAGACACCACCAAAGTTTTTGTAAATGTTGGCATGGTTTGGAGGGTAAACGACAGTATTCGCAACCAAAATTTACAAAGGGTAAACCAATCGTACACCTACTTTTTAAAATCCAGAATCCTACAAAAAGACCAACAACAACTAAGTTGGTTTGTGCATTATCGCGATTTGTTGTTTGCAGATGGCATTACTCCAAAACAAAGCTCGTTAAACTCGCGTTTGTTGTACCAAGACCAGTATTTTGGACAATTATTACAAAATACCACAAGTTTTGAAAACACTTCCGGTACCATTGCCCAACAAGAATTTACCTATGTGCAAGTAGAGCCCGGCTTAGGGGTGTATATGTGGATTGATTACAATGGCAATGGCATTCAGGAATTGCAAGAATTTGAAGTAGCACCTTTTCCGGACCAAGCCAATTACGTTCGCATCTTTTTACCCAATCGGAATTTTGTGCCAACACAAGTGAATCGGTTTAGCGAATCGTTAAATTTTAATCCGCAAAAATGGAAAGATAAAAAAGGGGTTTTAGGCACTATTTCTAAGTTTTATAACCAAACCTCGTTGTTGGTAGAGCGAAGGGTATTGCGTGATGGAAATCGGTTTGATTTGAATCCGTTTGCTTCGGGAAACGATAATTTATTGGGACTACAATTTAATTTTCGGAATAGTTTGTTTTTTAATCGAGCCAAGCAACGACATACTGTGGTGTACACCTTTCACGATTTAAAAAATCGGTCGTTGTTGTCGGTTGGTTCACAAGAAAACAACATCCAAAGCCACCAATTGCAGTATAGCCATTTGGTGCAAAAAACATGGTTGTTGCAATTCCTCTCCAAAACCAGTCAACAAAATTGGATTACCGAAAATTTTGCATTGCGAAATTTTACCATACAATCGTGGCAAGTTCAGCCCAAAATTGGCTATTTGTGGGATGCCCAAGCCAATATTGATTTGTTTTATGAGTTTCAACAAAAAAACAACCAATTGGCAGATTTTGAACAATTGCAACAACATCGAATTGGGTTACAAGCCAATTATATAGGAGCCAAAAAAATGGTGATTAACGGAGAGTTTTCCTATTTTCAAAACCAATTTACAGGAATGGCCAATACTCCGGTGGCATTTCAAATGTTAGAAGGCTTGCAACCCGGACAAAATTTAGCTTGGCGACTATTGGTGCAAAAAAATCTAACCGATTACTTAGATTTAAACATCAATTACCAAGGCAGAAAATCAGAAACCAGCCAAGCCATACATACCGGTTCGGTGCAATTGAGAGCGTTTTTTTAAACTTAAGGGATAAAAATTTTAAAACAATCTTTTTAAATACTATTTTTAATTTTTTAAAATCCATTTCATGAAGTCAACCCCCGTTTTATTAATGCTTATTGGAATTGCATTAATTTTTCAATCCTGTAAAAAAAATGAGGAAGAAACTGTTGCTCCAGCTGCTAATGCTCCTTCCATTTTTACACAACCCTTACCTGCAGCAACCAAAACAGAATCTGAAAAACCTGCTGCTTCGACCAATGCTCCAACTGGGCAACCTCCAAAATTAAATCCTCCACACGGACAACCTTTTCACAGATGTGAAATTCCGGTTGGAGCTCCATTAGATGGGTCATCCGCACCCGCAGCACCTCAAACTACTGCCGCTAGATCTTTCTTTAAAACTGTTCAACCGGAGCAATCTGCCAATACTCCGCAACAAACAGCACCTCAAACTCCACCCCCAGCAGCTACGCAAAAACCTAATCCGACACAACAAACTTCTAATTCAAGCGAATCAGTACCAAAACCTAAATTGAATCCACCTCATGGGCAACCTCATCATCGATGTGATATCAAAGTAGGAGATCTATTACCTTAAAAGTATTTATTGAATAAATGATTGCAATAAAAAACCCTTAACTCTTTAAATTAGGAGTTAAGGGTTTTGTTTGGTGGAGAAGATGGGGCTCGAACCCACGACCCCTACGCTGCCAGCGTAGTGCTCTAGCCAACTGAGCTACATCCCCATAAAAATTAATTCAGCCAGTATACCAACAACAAGGTTGGAATCAAATAAATTACGATGGTTCTGGCACCATCATAATCTCTTGCCAAACGCTGACCGAAGAGCAAAAATAATAAAGTTATTGCAGAAAACACTCCTGCATAGTATCCAAAATGCGTTCCTTTATCTAAAATAATAAACAAAGCTCCTATAACTGCCAGAATTCCAGAGATTAACTCTAAAATTAAAATGGTTCCTAATGCCATTGGCACTTGGTTTTTAAGAAAGGTATTGGCAAAGTGTCCTTGCAACCAACCCACATTGTCTTTCCAATAAAACAATTTGTCGTAACCAGATTGTATAAAAGTGATGGCTAAAAAAACCAATGCTAAAATAGATGCGGTATTTTCCATGAGTTTTACTTTTTATGAATTAATCGGGTGAGTTTGATAGACATGTCGGAAAAAATCAACTTCGGGTTGCCATTTCGCTCAATACCGTACTGTGCAGCTTCTATTACTTCATAAATCTCGGTGATGTTGGAACCATTTACAAAAGGTGCAAAGTTTTCTAACTTAAATTGTTCCTGAAAAGGTTCGTAATACACCAAATTGCCAGCTTGGTAATTCAAAAGTAAGGCTTGTCGGAAAAATTCCAAACAAAAATCTAAAAAAGCTTTTTGTTTTTCTCTTCCGTAGGTAGCTACTTCTTCACTCCATTGGATTAGCTCAATTACTTTGGTTGGATTTTTCTTGGCAGCAAATGCCATTCGAACCCAATGGATAAATAAATTTTCAAAGGTGTGTTCCTGAAAATCCACATCTAGTAATTGCAATGCTTTTTGGTAATTTCCTTGGCATCTTACCGCTAATTTTCTGGCAGATTCAGCATCTAAGTATTGGGTTTTCATTAAATTAAACTGAATGTCTTCTGCGGTTAGTTTAGGAAAACGCAATACTTGGCATCTTGACAAGATGGTTGGTAAAATTTCGTCAGTTTTTTCAGCTACCAACAAAATTAAGGTATTGGCTGGAGGCTCTTCAATCATTTTAAGCAGTTTGTTTGAACATTCTAGGTTCATTTTTTCTGCCATCCAAATGATGAGTACTTTGTAGCCACCTTCAAACGATTTTAAACTAAATATTCGCTGTACTTCTATGGCATCATCTACCCGTATTATTCCTTGTTTGTTGCCTACTTGCAAGGTGTCGTACCAATCCATCAACGAAGCATAAGGGTTTTTTAGCACAAATTCTCTCCACAATGGCAAAAAGTCAATGCTTTTTGGTTTGCTGCTAATCTCTTTGTTGGTAACCGTTGGATACAGGAAATGTAAATCAGGATGCGATAGTTTTTCAAACTGTACATTGCATGATGTATTGCCGTTGGAATTTTCTTCTCCAGTATTTTGACAAGTCAAATATTGGGCATAGGCAATAGCCATTGGCAAGGCACCGGAGCCTTCTGGACCAACAAACAATTGTGCATGTGGAATTCTGCCATGAGCTACTGATTGCCACAAATGTTCTTTGATTTTATCTTGTCCAATTATGTTAGAAAAAAGCATGCTACAAATTTAACATAATTATACGTTAAGGACTTGGGTTAGGAAACTTTTCATGAACTTTTTCTATTGCAGTTAGCACTTC
>CAZAHJ010000007.1:9265-42723 GCA_964485115.1 uncultured Flavobacterium sp. | reverse complement strand
AATAAGTGCTCAAACAATACAGGAGAACCTCCTTGGTAGTGCAAAACTTCACCAGAAATAAAAATATCAGACAAGAAGAAAGAAGTACCAAAACTTCTATCAAAAATTAATAATAATGCTGCTGATAATAAAACTGGGAACGATACGATACCAATAATTGCAGTAACAAAGAAAGCCCAAATAGTTAATGGCAATCTTGTCATAGACATTCCTTTGGTTCTTAAATTTATTACTGTAACTACATAATTTAGTGACCCCATTAAAGAAGAAGCAATAAAAATTGCCATAGAAACCAGCCATAAGGTCATACCAGTTCCTGAACCAGGAATTGCTTGAGGCAAAGCACTCAATGGTGGATAAATGGTCCATCCTGCGGAAGCCGGTCCAGATTCTACAAACAATGAGGCGACCATGATTACAGATGATAAGAAAAATAACCAATAAGATATCATATTCATGAATCCAGAGGCCATATCTCTAGCACCAATTTGTAATGGAATTAATAGGTTACTAAATGTTCCACTTAAACCAGCTGTTAATACAAAAAATACCATGATGGTACCGTGTATGGTAACTAAAGCTAAGTAGATATCGTTACGCATCACTCCACCTGGAGCAAAGTTTTCTCCTAACAATAATTTAAACACACCGAAAGACTCCTCCGGCCATGCTAATTGCATACGGAATAACAAAGACATTACAACTCCAATAACTCCCATAATAATACCTGAAATTAGGTATTGCTTGGCAATCATCTTGTGGTCAATACTAAAGATATACTTTGTAATAAAAGTTTCTTTGTGGTGATGACCATGGTCGTGTGAATGATCGTGAGATGTTTCGTGAACTGACATAATTAAAAGTAAATTATATTTTATAGCTTATTTTTTCAAATTCATTGCTACTACTGTAGAATCAGTAATAGGAGTTGTTGTTTCAGCAGGAATAGCCTGTGGTGCATTTTGCTCTTGTTGCTCTTTCATTACTTGTCCGAAAGTTTTTTTGTCACCAATCCATTTTTTGAATTCTGCTGGCTCAGCAACCACAATCTTCATTTGCATATTGTAGTGCGAAGCACCACAAATTTTATTACACAATAGTAAGTAATCAAATGTATAAGGATCTAGAGCTTCTTCTCCTTTAGCTGCCAAAGCTTTACTTTTTTGAGCTCTGATTTCATTGATGTTTTTTACTTTTTCCTGAATTTCAGGTAAAGCTCTCATTTCATCTGTGGTAACTGTTGGAACAAAAGAGAATTGAGTCACCATCCCTGGAACACAGTTCATTTGTGCTCTGAAATGCGGCATATATGCAGAGTGTAATACATCTTGCGAACGAATTTTAAAAATCACTCTTTTACCCTTTGGTAAATACAATTCATTGCTTTGGATATCATCTTGTGCATAAGGGTCCGCTTGGTCAACTCCTAAAGTATTGATTCCTTCAATATATCTCACATTGGCTTTACCTAATACATTATCTTCCCCAGCATATCTAACTTCCCAACCAAATTGTTTTGCATAAATTTCAACCACCAAAGCATCTTTGTCTTCTTCATCAACAAACATGATATCGGTCCAAGTATACAAACCATATAAAATTAATCCGGCTAATGTAATGGCAGGAATGATGCTCCAAATAAATTCTAGACGATTGTTATCTGCAAAAAACAAAGCTTTGTTTCCTTGTTTACCTCTGTATTTGTAAGCAAAATAATGTAATAATGCTTGGGTTACTGTTTGTACAAATAAAATCAATACCATGGAAATCCACATCAAACGATCGTAATCTGTACCATGTTCTGATGCAGGAGTACCTAACACTAAGTGACCCCATTTAGCAAAAGAATAAATTGTGAAAATATAGATGAAACCTAAAAAGGCAAACATCAAATAACCATTTACATTATTATCGTTGTCGTTGGCAATTTCTGAATTATCCTCAGCTTTTCCAACTTGTGTAAAATCGTAAATTTTGGTTAGTTGCCAAACAGCAACAGCTAAAAGTGCTAGAACTACTATGATTAATAAAGATGTCATTCTTTAACTTTTTACAATATTAATAATGAAAATGTTTACTTTCTTCAATAAATGGATTTCTCTTAGGAACCAAAGGAGCTTTGGTTAAGGTAGTAAATACTACCAAGATGAATAAACCTAAGAAGAAACTCAAGGCACCTAATTCTCCTGCTCCAATAAACCATTGGTCTCCTACGGTTGCAGGCATGATCATGTTGAAGAAGTCAATATAGTGACCAAATAAAATCACGATACCTGCCATTACAATGATCCAAGTAATACGTTTGAATTCCGTATTTACTAAGATTAACAATGGGAAGATAAAGTTTAATGCTAACATTCCCCAAAATGGTAATGTATAATGTTCAATTCTAGTTACATAATACGTTACTTCTTCTGGAATGTTAGAATACCAAATCAACATAAATTGAGAGAACCAAAGGTAGGTCCAGAAGATGGAAATACCGAACATAAATTTAGCTAAATCATGTATATGACTAGTGTTAACATCTTCCAAATAACCTCTAGATTTTAAATACAAGGTTACCAAAGCAATAACAGTAATACCACTTACAAAGAAACTTGCAAATACATACCAACCAAATAAGGTAGAAAACCAGTGTGGATCTAAAGACATGATCCAATCCCATGACATGATAGATTCCGTTACAATGAAAAATACTAGGAATCCTGCAGACCACTTAAAGTTCTTTTTATAGTTGCTATTATCGTTAGATGCATCTTGTGCCAAACATAATTTTCTGGATAAGTATCTGTAAAAGTTCCATCCTAATAAAAATATAGCTGCCCTAATTAAAAAGAAAGGGACATTTAAATAACCTGTTTTTCCTTGAATTAACTTATCATCAGCAACTACTTCTTTATCCATCCAGATAAACATTCCATTGTGACCAACATGCATTGCTGCTAAAATCAAAAGAATAAAGAAAACAATAGAACCAATTGGTAAATATCCGGTAATTCCTTGCATCACTCTGAATAAAACAGGAGACCAACCAGCTTGTGCAGCATTTTGAATTGCATAGAATGCCAAAACACCTAATGATAATAGCAAGAAGAAAAGTGCAGCAGTATAAACAGCAGCCCATGGCTTATTGTTTAATTGATGGTACACATGCTCTAAATGCTCTTCGTCATGTTCGTGTACATGAGCAGCATCTGCTCCATGATCAAGATGGTCATGATGAGCTTCGAGTTTCTTTTCAACATCTTTTAAGGAATGAGGCCTGTTCATAAAGCTATAAACAACACCGATAAGACCGGCAACCATCAAAGCCAAAGAAAACAATCGCAATCTGTTTGAAAACTGATACATAGTGTTTGTAATTCTAATTCAAATTAAAGTTTACTCTTAAGTTCTAAAACGTATTTAGAAACCAACCAACGCTCTTGCTGAGACAACTGACTTGCATGTGATCCCATAGAATTTAATCCGTAAGTAATCACATGAAAAATACTTCCGTCAGTAATTTCTCTATCTGCATAACTAGGAACCCCTAAGAATTTTTCTCTTTTTACCAAATTTCCTTGGCCATCTCCTTTTTCACCATGACAAATAGCACAGTAAATTCCGTATAATTCAGCTCCTTTTTTGGCGTCTTTTTCAGATATAGAGTCCAAAGGTGATTTTAAACTTGCTTTAGCCAAAGCATACCCTTCAGGTGTATTTGGAATATCATAAGGTTCGTACCCTCTTTTTACAGTCCCTTCTACAGGTAACTGAGCAGTTTGACCTTTGATTTGATTTTCTCCATTAAATGCATCTGACTCGGCATAGGTTTCATAACCAGTTGAACGATACATGTTCGGAAAAAACTCATAGTTTGGTTTTGCTTTATCTTGACAAGAAACACCTACCCAACCTAGAAGTGCTAAAAGTGCGATATGTTGCAATCTTTTCATTGTGTACTTATTTATAAGGAAATACCTTTGCTATTAATGTTTATCAACCAATTTAACTTCTACAGCACCCGTACTTTTTAAGAAGCTTTCCAATTCCTCTGCATTATTGTTTACAGATACTTCCATTAAAAAATGATCATCTGTAGTTCTTACATCCGGATTTTCAGCTTCTTTAAAAGGCCATAATTTACTTCGCATGTAAAAAGTAATTACCATTAAGTGGGCAGCAAAGAAAACCGTCATCTCGAACATAATTGGCACAAAAGCAGGCATATTTTGCAAATAGCTAAAACTTGGTTTGCCACCAATATCTTGAGGCCAATCTACAATCATAATATTGTTCATCATCCAGGTGGCAACTACTAAACCAACACAACCATATAAAAAAGCAGTAATTGCTAATCTGGTTGGTGCCAATCCCATTGCTTTATCCAAGCCGTGAACAGGAAATGGTGTGTAAACTTCTTCTATATGATGATGGGCTTTTCTAGTGGCTTTTACAGCATCCATTAACACATCGTCATCGTTGTATAGTGCATGAATAACTTGGTAACTCATAACTTTTATCTATCTAATTTATTAATGATGAGAACCTTCAGACTCTCTTTTCTTTTTATAATTTTCTCCAGATGATTTCAAAATTGTTTTTACTTCTGCTTGTGCAATTACAGGGAATGAACGAGCATATAATAAGAATAATACAAAGAAGAAACCTATAGTTCCAATATAAATTCCAATATCTACAAAAGATGGAGAGAACATCGTCCAAGAAGATGGCAAATAATCTCTGTGTAATGAGGTTACAATAATTACGAAACGCTCAAACCACATACCAATATTCACTACAATAGAGATTAAGAATGACCAGAATATACTTGTTCTAATCTTTTTAAACCACATTACTTGAGGTGAAAACACGTTACATGTCATCATGGCCCAGTAAGCCCACCAATAAGGTCCTGTAGCTCTGTTTAAAAATGCGTATTGTTCATACTCTACACCAGAATACCATGCTACGAATAATTCTGTAATATAGGCAACACCAACAATAGAACCAGTGATCATGATTACAATATTCATCAATTCAATATGCTGAATAGTAATGTAAGCTTCTAAATTAGATACTTTACGCATGATGATTAACAAGGTATTTACCATAGCAAAACCTGAGAAAATAGCACCTGCAACAAAATAAGGAGGGAAAATGGTGGTATGCCAACCTGGAATTACAGAAGTAGCAAAGTCAAAAGATACAATGGTATGTACAGAAAGTACTAATGGAGTAGCCAAACCTGCCAATACCAAAGAAACTTCTTCAAAACGTTGCCAATCTTTCGCTCTTCCACTCCAACCAAAAGATAGTACACTGTAAATTCTTTTGGTAAATGGCGTAATTGCTCTGTCTCTTAACATTGCAAAGTCAGGCAATAAACCAGTCCACCAGAATACCAACGATACTGATAAATAGGTAGAAATTGCAAATACGTCCCATAACAATGGCGAGTTAAAGTTTACCCACAACGAACCAAATTGGTTTGGAATAGGTAATACCCAATACGCCAACCAAGGACGACCCATGTGAATGATTGGAAATAAACCAGCCTGCATTACTGAGAAGATGGTCATCGCTTCTGCAGAGCGGTTGATAGCCATTCTCCATTTTTGACGGAATAACAACAATACAGCAGAAATCAAGGTACCAGCATGACCAATACCAACCCACCATACAAAGTTGGTGATATCCCAAGCCCAACCTACAGTTTTATTTAATCCCCATGTTCCAATACCGGTAGAAACAGTGTATACCATACATCCTACTCCCCACAACATAGCTGCAAGGGCAATATAGAATACTGTCCACCATTGTTTGTTAGCTCTTCCTTCTACAGGAGCAGCCACATCAACAGTTACATCGTGATAAGATTTATCTCCAATAACTAAGGGTTTTCTAATGGGTGCTTCGTAATGAGACGACATAATTCTTATTTATAGTTTCTGAAAAATTTTAAAATCAATTATACGTTTCTAACTTTCACGTGATAGAATACGTTTGGCTTAGTTCCTACGTGTTCCAATAAGTGATACATTCTGTCACTTTCGGCTAATTTAGCAACTTCGCTTTCTTTATCGTTAACATCTCCAAACACCATTGCTCCGGTATTACATGCTTTAGAACAAGCGGTTTGGAATTCGTCATCCGTTACAGGTCTTCCTTCTTTTTTAGCTTGTAAAATAGAAGCCTGAGTCATTTGGATACACATCGAACATTTTTCCATTACCCCTCTTGAACGAACATTAACGTCTGGGTTCAATACCATTTTACCCATGTCATCGTTCATGTGGAAATCAAACTCATCGTTGTTGTTGTACAAGAACCAGTTGAATCTTCTTACTTTATACGGACAGTTGTTTGCACAATATCTGGTACCCACACAACGGTTATAAGCCATATGGTTTTGACCTTGACGAGAGTGAGAAGTTGCAGCAACCGGACAAACAGTTTCGCAAGGTGCGTGGTTACAGTGTTGACACATTACTGGTTGGAAGGCTACTTGTGGATTATCGGCAGGATTTTCCATTTGACCAAATCCACCTAACGAACCATTGTCTCCAAACAAACCATTGAAGCCTTCTTTTTTCTCTACGTCTTTAGCAAAAGTTTCTTCGGAAGAGTAGTAACGGTCAATTCTTAGCCAATGCATGTCTCTACTTCTTCTGATTTCTCTTTTACCTACTACTGGCACATTGTTTTCAGCATGACATGCAATTACACAAGCTCCACAACCTGTACAAGCATTTAAGTCGATAGATAAATTAAAATGATGACCAACACTTCTGTCAAAACTTTCCCACAAATCTACCGAAGTAGCAGGAACTTCTTTATGATCTAAAGATACTACTGGAATAATGTTCCACTCAGTGGCATCTTTGGTGTTAAAAATTTCTAAGGTAGTTTCCTTAATGATATCTCCTCTACCCATCAAAGTTTTTTGCAACTGTACACAGGCAAATTCATGCTCACCACCTTCTTTGGTAACAGTTACCGAAACATGATTCGCAAAATCTTGGTACAATGCATAAGCATTCACCCCAACTTGCATATCTGATTTCAATGCAGCTTTTCTTCCATAACCAAAAGATAAACCAATGGTTCCTTTTGCTTGACCTGGCTGAACTACTACAGGTACTTTTTCTAATTTTTGGTTTCCAACTTGTAAAGTCACGTAACTTCCGTTCATGGCTCCGTTAGCAACAAACCAATTTTTTAAACCTAATTCTTCTGCATCTGCTTTGGAAATAGTTATATAATTATCCCAAGAAACTCTGGTAATTGGATCTGGAAACTCTTGTAACCAAGGATTATTGGCTTGTTGTCCATCTCCCATACCTACTTTGGTATAAAAATTCAACTCTAAGCCGGAAGTAGCTTTTGCTTGTGCCAATTTATTAGCGGCATCTGATGCATTTGCTGAACCACTTACGGCAGAAACTTCTTTAACAACCACTCCATCGTGTAACGCTTTGCTCCAAGAAGCACCGTTTAACACAGAACTACTCCATATGGCTTTTAAATAATCGTAATAAGAAGTATCGTTACCAGCCCATGCCAATAAACAATCTTGCAATTGTTTGGTATCAAACAACGGACGAATGGTTGGTTGGGTTAATCCGAACTGAGATTTGGTAATTTGAACATCTCCCCACGACTCCAAATAGTGAGGAGTTGGACAAGCAATATTTACTGCAGCTACCGTTTCATCCTCTTTCATAGATAAAGCTACCGAAAGTTTTGCTTTACCTAAAGCCTTTGCAAAAGCTTCTCCATTTGCCATGGTATATACTGGATTCACTCCACTTAATATAATGGTATGGACTTTTCCTGCATTTAATTGTTTTACCACCTCTGCAACTTTTTGGTTGGACCCTTGACGAATCAACAAAGCATCAGAAGCATTAAAAGCAGCACTTTGCAAAGCTTGGTTGATTGCTAAAGCAACCAACTGAGCATTCACATCTTCTAATCCGGTAACCAATACCCCGTTAGAACCAGCAACTTTTAACTGTTGAGCAATTTTTACAATTTCTGCCTCATTTTGTAATCCAGAAACAGAAACTGCATTGCCTGTAACTACTGCATAAATTTTAGCCAAAGCCAATTTTTGTTGAGCAGCAGTCAATGGAATTCTTTTATCAGCAGCAGCACCAGCTAAAGACATATTGGCTTCTAACTGAACGTGCTTTGACATTTTTCCTTGTTGTGGAATTCTTCCTTTGGCATAACCACTTTCATAACCACCACCTTGCCAATCACCTAAGAAATCCGCTCCAACAGAAACAATGTGATTTGCCTTTGCAAAATCATAATTTGCCAATGCTCTAAAACCATATACTTGTTCAAAAGCAGTTAAGGCAGCATCAGAAGAAACTGCGTCATACTCAACGTGTTGTAAGTTAGGATATTGAGCCTGTAAATCTGCAATTAATTTATAAGTAGACGGACTAGCTAAAGTATTGGTTATCAATACAACAGATTGACCAGAAGCTTTCGCTTCTTCTAAACTCTTCTTAATTTGGGCATTTACCTCAGTCCAAGAAGCATCTTTGCCACCAATTTTTGGATTTTTTAAGCGAAGGTTGTCATACATGGACAATACAGAAGCATTCACTCTAGCATTTGCACCCCAAGTTGCACCTTCTACTTTATTATTTTCAATTTTGATTGGTCTTCCTTCTCTTGTTTTTACCAACACATTTGCAAAGTCAAAACCATCAAACATGGTAGTTGCATAATAATCAGCAATACCAGGGATAATGGTATCCGGTTGGTTAACATAAGGAATGGATTTGATTACCGGACCTTCGCAAGCTGCTAAAGTTGCTGCAGCAGTACTAAATCCAACGTATTTCAAGAAATCTCTTCTTGTGGTGGAAGAACTAGACAAAGCCTCTTCATTACCCAAAAACTCTTCTGTAGTAATTGGCTCTACAAATTCATTGCTAGCCATTGACTCCACTAATGGATTGTTTGGCTCTAATTCTTCAACACTCTTCCAGTATTTTTTTGTTGATGACATACTGTTATATATTAACTTCTTAGTTGATTAATTATTAGTAGTGACATTTTCCACATTCCAACCCACCCATTTCGGCTGCAGTAAGTTTTTCTTTACCATACTTTTTAGCCAATTGCTCGTGAATTTTCTTGTAGTAGTCGTTGTCTTTTAATTTTACCTCTGTTTCTCTGTGACAGTTAATACACCATCCCATGGTTAATGGAGAATGTTGGTACATAATTTCCATTTCTTCAACCGGCCCGTGACATGTTTGGCATTCAATACCACCAGCAGTTACGTGTTGTGCATGGTTAAAGTAAACCAAATCAGGTAGGTTATGAATTCTAACCCATTTTACAGGTTTTGTCTCCCCAGTGTAAGTTCTTGTAGAAGTATCCCAACCAACAGCTGCGTATAATTTTTCAATTTCTTTGTTGTAATCAATACCATATTCATCCATTCCTGTATTGTAGGTATCTTCCGCTACTTCTGCAATGTTCATGTGACAGTTCATACAAACATTTAAGGATGGTATGTTAGAATGCTTACTTTCTCTTGCAGCAGAGTGACAGTATTTACATTCAATACCGTTTTCTCCTGCGTGAATTCTGTGCGAATAGTGAATTGGCTGAATCGGCTCATATCCTTGGTCTACTCCAATTTGCATCATCCAACCGTAAGCAAAATAAGCACTTGAAAGCAATAAGAAAATTACCGAAACAATCACCAAAAATTGGTTTTGTGCAAATGCTTTCCAAATAGGAGTACCTTTTACTTTCACTGGCAATTCCACGCCATTTGCTAATGCTATCTTATCAAGTACCCTCTTCACTAGGAAAAGCATCACCACTAACATAAATAACACCAATGCAAGTGCACCCAAAATCACTTCATTAGAAATTCCTCCACCAGAACCTGCATCTCCAGCAGCCGGTCCAGCAGCAACATCAGCCTTGGGCTCTTCTTTTGGTTGCATGGTGTAAGCAATGATATTGTCAATATCCGCATTGCTTAACTGTGGGAAAGCTGTCATAGCAACTTTGTTCCACTCATTAAAGATTTTGTTGGCTCTCTCGTCACCAGAACGAATTAACTCACCACTATTCTTAATCCATTTATATAACCACTCTTTTTCATATTTATCTCCAACTCCTCTCAATGCAGGACCAGTCATGTTTTTATCTAAAGCATGACAAGCAGCACATTGGGCATTGAATAAAGCCTTACCGGCAGCTGGATCAGCAGCAGGAGCATCTTGTGAAAATAATGAAAAGGAGCAAATTAAAAAGAATAACGTAGCAACAACTGCTTTTTGAAAATAACCTGGTAACAATACCTTTTTCATCTGTTATAATGGTTTAAAATATAGCAAGAACCGAGTTCTTGTTTACTTTTATGATTGATATTCAAACAAATAAAACATTTCAGTGTTTTAAAACAATACTGCAATTTGCAAATTCTTAAAAAATGAAATGTTTTGGCATGATTTTTTGTAAACCTTCTTTTGAAAGACGTGCATTTACAAAATTTGAGCAAAAATACATGATTAGGTTGTATTCTCAAAACCTAAAAATGGACATTAAATATAATTTATAATTGTTCTAAATAACTTTTTTGCTTTTGTTGAAACTAGGCATTGTGTACTTTTGAACCTTCTAATTGTTGATTATGAAAAGACTATCTTCTACTTTGCATGGAGTTTTATATTCTTTGGTTACATTATTGTTCCTATGTGGAAATTTAAATGCACAAACAGCAGAATTAAAAAAAGAAGACAAATTAGAACTTTTGTTAAATGAAAAAACCAAATACAATGGCTCTTTAGGTGTTGCCAACCGATGGAAAATCCAAGTCTTTAATGGAAAAATGAACGACTCTAAAAATGCTTACGTAAAATTTAAAAAAGATTTTAAAGAAGTAGACGCAACTATTGTTTTTTCAGCTCCATATTATAAAGTGTGGGTAGGTAACTGCAGAACCCGTATGGAAGCAGAAAAAATACTAATTCAAGTACAAAAAATATATCCGGGTGCTTTTTTGGTAAAACCTCGTTTGTAAACACACCTCTTTTGACTGAATTTTTAAAAAACTTTTAAAATGTTATGATTTTATCTCCGGTTGTACTTTGTATCTTTGCCGGAAATTTGATCTGATTGGGCACTGTTACTTTATCAACTTCCTCTATTTGGGCTGACTTTAAAGAAATCACCAAACATCGTTTGTCAGTTAGTGTTGTTTTTTCATCACTTGCAGGATACTTGTTAGGCATTTTTGATTGGAATGATTTTTCTTGGGGCACACTTGCATTATTATCCATTGGTGGTTATTGCATGGTAGGTGCATCAAACACTTACAACCAAATTATCGAGAAAGATTTGGACGCTTTGATGCAAAGAACCAAAAACAGACCAATTCCAACCAACCGAATCTCTACCAATAAAGCGTTTTGGTTAGCAAATTTGTTGACTCTTACAGGAATCATTTTACTGTATTTGGTGAATGCCAAAACTGCAATGTTTGGAGCCATCTCTATATTCATGTATACCAGCTTATATACCCCTTTAAAAACAGTGACTCCATTAGCTGTTTTTGTTGGTGCATTTCCTGGGGCCATCCCTTTCATGTTAGGATGGGTAGCTGCAACCGGACATTTTGGTTTAGAAGCAGGCAACTTATTTATTATTCAATTTTTTTGGCAGTTCCCACATTTTTGGGCTATTGGTTGGTTTTTGCATGACGATTACCAAAAGGCAGGATTTAAAATGTTGCCAACCAACCAAAGAGATCAAAGCACAACGCTACAAATTATTTTGTATACCATATGGTTATTGATTGCCTCTATTTTACCGGCTTTATATCCGTATTTCAAAATTAGTTCAAGACTTTACTTAACAGAAATTAGTGCAGTTATTGTTTTATTACTTGGTTTTTGGTTGCTATATCACGGCTTCAAATTGTATCAATTAAAAACCGAAAAGCAGGCACGAAAACTGATGTTGGTTAGTGTGCTTTACATCACTTTGATTCAAATTATTTACGTTGCAGATAAATTTTTAAGATAAATGGAAACTCCTTTAAACGAAATACAAATTCGAAATAACCAAACTAAAAAGTTATTGCTCTACTTTGCCATGATTAGCATGGTAATGATGTTTGCCGGTTTAACCAGTGCAGTAATTGTTAGTTCCTCCAGAAGGGATTGGTTACAAGATTTTACTTTACCCTCTGCTTTTTGGTGGAGCACTTTGGTTATTATCATCAGTAGTTTTACTTTTCATTTTGCTTGGAAAGGAATCCAAAAAGGCAATCGAGGGATTACTACCCAACTTTTATTGCTTACTTTGGTTTTGGCATTGACTTTTGTACTGTTACAATTTCAGGGATTTAATCAAATCATTGCAAATGGTTTTTATTTTACCGGATCTAACAGTACCATTACCACTTCCTTTATTTATATGATTGTTTTATTGCATTTATTGCACTTGGCAGGAGGTGTAATAGCCATATTAATTATTATTTATAATCATTTTAAACAAAAATACAACACAACACAACATATTGGCATTGAACTAGGTAGCATCTTTTGGCATTTTCTAGGAATTTTGTGGATTTTGTTGTTTTTGTTTTTGTATTTCTATTAATGGAAAAAAAAATATAAATTTGAACACTTTTTTAAAAATGTAATAAATTCTATGGGATCTACAGTTGCAACTACTGATGAAAAAGTTTGGAGCGTTGGGGCAAATGAACCAATGGGTGCAAGCTATGGTAAATTAATGATGTGGTTTTTCATCCTTTCGGATGCATTAACTTTCACGGGGTTTTTGGCTGCTTATGGGTTTTCACGATACAAATTCATGGATATTTGGCCAATTGCTGACGAGGTATTTAACCATTTTCCCTTTTTGCATGGTGTAGATGCTCCAATGTACTACGTAGCATTGATGACGTTTATTTTGATTTTTTCTTCGGTTACTATGGTATTGGCTGTGGATGCTGGCCATAACCACAACAAAAATAAAGTAGCAATCTATATGTTTTTAACCATTATCGGAGGTTTGATTTTCGTTGGTTCACAAGCATGGGAATGGAAAAACTTTATCAAAGGTGAATTTGGAGCAATAGAAACCAAAGGCGGTAGCATCCTGCAATTTGTAGATGAAACCGGGAAAAGAGTTGCCTTAGCAGAATTTACCAAAAACTTACCACAAGAAAGAGAACAGCATACTGCTGCCAAAGGTGTATGGTTTGCTAAAGAAAGTGCATTACCAACCTATACTGTAGAAGAAGTAATGAAAGGTTTTGAAGCAAATCCGAACTTGTTAATTAGAACAGAAGTTTTATACAAAGATACCAACGATAAAACCGGTGTTCATCCAGAATTAAACAAAGTAAAACACAAAACCATCTTAACAAGAGAAGAATCTTTAGCTAAGCTTAAAGATGCTGTTTACGTTGTAGAAGGAGCAAATTTGGTTCGCAACGAATATGGAAACAAATTATTTGCAAACTTCTTTTTCTTTATTACCGGTTTTCACGGATTTCACGTGTTTTCTGGAGTAGTAATTAACTTTATTATTTTCTTGAATGTTATTTTAGGTACTTATGAAAAGCGTAAGAGCTACGAAATGGTAGAAAAAGTTGGATTATACTGGCACTTTGTAGACTTGGTTTGGGTATTTGTATTCACCTTCTTTTATTTGGTATAATAATTTAGATTTTAATCAAACATATTATGGGACACGCACATAATTTAGCAATATTTAGAGGAGCTTGGAAGTTTAAAAGCAACGAACAAAAAATTTGGGGAGTATTTGCCTTTTTAACTGTAGTTACTTTAGTTGAAGTGGCTTTAGGTATATGGAGACCTGAGTCGTTAATGACACCTTTAATGAGTAAATTTGAAGGTGGTTTTGGAGCAACTTTAGGAAACATCTTGCTTTCTCCTTTCATCTTTTTAATTCCGTTAAACCTAATCTTTTTGGTACTTACCATTGTAAAAGCATATTACATTACTTGGGATTTCATGCACATGCGTGATGAAAAATCAAGTTTGCGTAGAAGTGTGGTTTGGACTTTTGTATTCTTGGCAATTTATTTAGCTTTTATCTTACTAACCGAAGGAGATTACATTTACGAGGTGTTTAACAATTCTATCATCAAATGGAATTTCTAACAAAATATAACATGATTTAAAAGACGGCTAAACACCGTCTTTTTTTTTTGGTGAATATCCGCTAAAAAAAAGCCAATATGGTTTCTAAAAGTAGAATCTGTTTTATCTTTGTAATACCCATTTAAGTATTTTATTTACAGCAGTAAAGCTTACTCATGAAGAAAAAAATTGTATTAATCAGTCTATTTATTTTACCGATTTTCGTTTATGTGTTTTTTGCTTTGGCTTCGCACAACTCTCTTTTTTTAGATACTATACGGAAAGACCTGCCTGAAATTCCAACTTCATGGAAAACTGCAAATGGTGACTCCGTTTCTTTAGAAAACAAAATAACCATCATTGGATTTCCGGGACAAAATATAAACGACAACAAAGCGAACTTTTTTAACCTCAACCAAAAGATTTACCAAAAATTCAAAGGTTTTGAAGATTTTCAATTAGTAATGATTTGCCCAAAAGGGATGGAGCAAGATATTGAAGAGATTAAATTAGACATTGAAAGAATGGCAAATTTATCTGGTTGGAAGTTTGTTTTTGCGGAACAAAAAGACATCATCACCTATTTTAACCAATGGGATATCCAGGAAAAGTTAACCTCTGAAGGAACTCCTAATGTATTTATTGTAGATAAAGATAAAAATTTAAGAGGCCGAAACGGGAAAGACTTGAAAGGAAAAACTGAATACAAAGAAAGTTATTACACTACTTCAGGAGCTCAATTACACAATGAAATGACAGACGACTTTAAAATTATTTTGCGTGAATACCGATTGGCTTTAAAAAAGAACGACCCTAACAGAAGAAAAAACGGTTAATTTTTTACAAATGAAAAACAAATCATACATTGGTATTTCTTTTATCATTTTGGTATTCGGAATCATTTTTATTCCGCAAATTATTGGTAGAATTCAAAACGGATCTACCTTAGATAAAAACAGGCTGCACCAACAAAGTATCGAAACTACCGATCAGGTGTTACAAAAAATTGGTAAAGTACCTGCTTTTGAGCTAACCAACCAAAACGGAGAAACCATTTCCAACAAAAGCTTGTTAGGAAAAGTATACATTGTGGAATTTTTCTTTTCTACTTGTCCTACCATTTGCCCAAAAATGAATGAAAACATGAAACTCATCGAAGCTCAATTTTTACAAAACGATGACTTCGGAATAGTATCTGTAACCATAAACCCAACAAACGACACCTCAGAAGTATTAAAAAAACATGCGGAAGAAATTGGAGTTCGTCATGCCAATTGGCACTTTTTAACCGGTGACCAAAACTACATTTACGAAATAGCAAACAAAGGATTTAATTTGTATGCCGCACAAAACCCAAATGTAGATGGAGGTTTTGAACACTCTGGCTTATTTGCTTTGGTAGATAAAAAAGGAAATATCAGAAGCAGAAAAGACAATTTTGGAAATCCGATTGTATACTACGATGGATTGGAACCAGAGGGAGTGCAAGCCATATTACAAGATGCAAAAGTTTTAATTAAAGAATAAATATATGAACCAGTCTATAGAACAAAAGTTTAACAAATGGATTGTAGTGGTATCCATTGTAATTCCAATAGTGGTTGCCTTACTATTTGGGGTGAAATTAAAAGATTATGGCATCCAGGTAGAACCTATGTATTTTCTTCCTCCAATTTATGCAGCCATTAACGGAGCAACAGCTATTTTATTGGTTGCAGCAGTAGTAGCAATTAAAAATGGGAAAAGAAAACTCCATGAAAAACTAACCCAAACAGCCATTGCTTTTTCTGTGATATTTTTGGTTATGTATGTAGTGTACCACATGACTTCTGATTCTACCCCTTTTGGAGGAGAAGGATGGATCAGACCAGTGTACTTTTTTTTATTAATTAGTCATATTTTACTATCTATCATCATCATACCATTGGTTTTGTATACCTATGTAAGAGCCATTTCCGGAAACTTTGATCGTCATAAAAAACTGGCTAAAATTAGTTTCCCATTGTGGCTATATGTTGCTGTAACCGGTGTAATTATTTATTTGATGATTTCTCCTTATTATGGCAATTAAATCTTTTTCATTTTCGATTATATTTTTGTTGATAATCAACATTGCCCATGCACAATGTGCTATGTGTAGAGCGGTTTTAGAATCGGAAGAAGGAGGAGTTAAGGCTGAAGCAGTAAATGACGGCATTGTTTGGCTAATGGCATTCCCGTATATTTTGGTCGGAATTGTATTTTATATGATATACCGAATGAAATTTGGGAAGAAAAAAACTCTACCATAAGCTAATCACATCCCACTAATTTTCACTTGCACTTTTCCGGTTGCCTTTAAAAATACCACAAAACCTTGTTGCATCAATTGAAACTGATCTAAATCTAAACTTTTTAAGGTGCCGTAAACTTTGACCCCTTTGGTTGGTTCATAACCGTTAAAATACGATTTGATTTGTTTTTCAGCCTCTTGTAAATTCGGAGCAATTGAGTACCTACATTGCTTTTGAATTTTCTTTAAAATCATCCCGCTCAACAACCAATTAGCTGTTTTCATCAATATATTTTTGGTGTCTAACACATAATCCATCTCTTCAAAATATACTTCTTTGGTTTGGGCATCGTATTTTGGAATTCCTTTTAAATAAATCTTCCCGTTGATACTTCCTTGAACAGTCAATGCTATGACCATTTTACCTGATTGGTGCCAAAGTTGCACCTCTTGTACTACCACCTTTCGATTACCATCTTCAAAAGTATATCCCTTAAAATTTTTAGTAACAATCCTAGATGCTTCTCCATAATTGGAAACTGCAACCACATTTGCCTGAAATTGATCTGGCATACTCATCACAGGTTTTAATACCATACTACTCGCTTGCCATTTCTTGGTTGGCTTTTTACCAAGTGTAGTTTCCATCATGCATTTTAAACCCATTTCAATTACAATTTCCTTGGGTTCCAAAACTGCTTGGGTGGTGTATAACTCTAACGGAATCACTTGTAGCCAAGCCTCGTAAGCATCACTCATTGCAAAAGGTTCGCTTATTTGTTGCATGGCTATTAAAACTTGAGGTTTAAAATCTACATTCTTGGCAATGGCATCATCTATAGATTTTTCAATTTTGCCTCTAAAAATCTTGATTGCGGGGTTCATCAAATACGTCACCGGAATTGGTTTTCCTAACATAGACATGGTTGGACTCTCTACCCAATTGATTTTTTCTAACTTGGTTTTGGTAGATAATTTCCAATTAGTCAAATGCACTTCACTTTGCAACTCCACTACTCCATTAAGCACAAATGTTTTGGTATCAAAAAGTTTTACTCCCAATCTGTCCGTTCCGTATCTGTATTGAATGGTTGCTTTTAATGGCAAAGTGGTTAAAATCTTTCCATCTAAAAAAGAAAGTTGTAAAACTCCTGTTTTTTCCAATAAGACTTTTAAATCATCATCTTCCACCACAGTATCTTTATACATTTCTCTTGACAAATTAATATTTAATTGTTTAGACAATTCTGTATAAGGAATTTGAATAGGTAAGGGTAAAAAAGAAGTTTTGGCATCGTATGCAAAAGAAGTTGCATCATTTTTTTCAGGCGCCATGGTGGCTAATTGTTTGGTAGTGGAACAAGAAGTAATCAAAAACAAAACTCCTATTCCCATTGGTAAAAAATATTTACTCATAAATCAACAAAATGACAAACAAATGTAACACTTCTGCACAAAAAGCTACCTATGTTGCAATTAAATCAGCAAACTTTGAAAACCGTGTATTCAAAAAGAAAATCATATTGGAGTTTTGTATGGTATATTGGATTTGTTTTTCCATTAGTTTTCGGACAAAATCAACCTAGTAAATGGACATTAGAAACCTGTGTGCAATATGCCTTACAAAATAACATCCAAATCAAACAAACTGGCTTGGAAAAAGACTTGGCTGAAATTGCCAAAAAAGATGCTATTGGCAGCTTTTTACCAAGCATGAATGCCTTTGGCACCCACTCTTGGAACATTGGTTTAAACCAAAACATTACCACAGGTTTGCTAGAAAATCAAACCACTCAATTTACCTCTGCCGGATTAAATGTAGGTGTAGATATTTATAACGGAATGCAAAACCAAAACCGTTTGCAAAGAGCCAGATTGCAAAAAATTGCAGCCCAATACCAGCTCTTGCAAATGCAAGACGATATCGCTTTAAATGTGGCCAATGCTTATTTGCAGATTTTGTTCAATAAAGAGGCTTTAAAAGTGCAGCAATCGCAATTAAAAACCAACAAGGAGCAAATGGCTCGAGCCAAAGAACTTTGGGAGGCCGGACAAATTCCGAAAGGAGATTATTTAGACAGAACTGCAACTGTGGCAGCCGATGAACAAAGAGTAATACAAGCCGAAAATGCGTTGCTATTGTCAAAATTATCGCTTGGGCAATTATTGCAATTAGAAAATTACCAAAATTTTGATATTGCAGACGAAGACTATCCAATGGAAAAAAGTCCGCTATTGTTAGAAAAAGCAGAAACCATCTTTAACAAAGCCAAAGAAATTAGGTATGAAATAAAAATTGCAGAAAACAATATTGCCTTGGCAGAAAAAGATGTAAAAATTGCCAAAGGGGCTTTTCAACCACGTTTAACCGGTTTTTATGCATTTAACACACGTGCAGCTTATTTTGACAGAATTATAGGCTTTCAACAAGACCCAAACAATCCATTTACTACCATTGGTGTGGTTGAAGGGACCAATCAAAATGTAATTAGACCAAATTTGTTGGCTATAACCGGAAATCCTTTATCCGTTTGGGAACAATTTGACATCAACAAAGGACAAAGTTTTGGAGTGCAATTAAACATTCCTATTTTAAACGGACTTTCTGTTAGAAACAATGTAGCAAGAAGTAAAGTGTTGGTAAAACGAAGTGAATTGGCATTAGAGCAAGAAACTTTAAATTTAGAAAGAAATGTATTTACTGCCTATAGCGATGCACAAGGAGCTCAAAAAGCTTATGAAGCAGCAATTACTGCTTTGGAAGCCCGAAAAGAAGCTTATTTTTACGCTTCTGAACGATACCAAGTTGGCTTATTAAATACTTACGACTTAACCCAAGCACAAAATTTACTTACCGCAGCAGAATCGGAAGTATTAAGAACCAAATACGATTACTTATTCCGCACCAAAATTTTAGCTTTTTATTTTGGATTGCCTATTTACGAAAGACCTTAACCAAACCAAATTTTTTCGAAAAATGAAAAAACCTGTCATCATCTTATTAAGTATATTCCTTTTAGCAATAATTGGTATTGTAATTTATTCAAAGGGTAAAAAGCCTGAAGGAAAAGAAGTAGAAACTACAAAAATTATCGAAAGAACTATCATCGAAACGGTTTCTGCTACCGGAAAAATTCAACCGGAAACTGAAGTAAAAATATCTTCGGAGGTATCTGGAGAAATCATTTTCTTGCCAATCAAAGAAGGAGACCAAGTAAAAAAAGGACAAGTATTGGCACGAGTAAATCCGGAATTGTATACTTCTGGTTATAATCGTTCTGTTGCTAGTTTGTCAAACACCAAAGCAGGCCTAACCCAAGCCACTGCAGCATTGGCAGAAGCAGAAGCCAATTTTAAACGAAACAAACCATTATTTGAAAAAGGAATCATCTCCAAAGCTGAATGGGATCGTGTTGTGGCTACTTTTGAAACAGCAAAAGCTACCAAAGAAGCGGCTTATTTTACCGTAAAAAGTGCTTCTGCAACTGTAAACGAAGCCAAAGAAAGCTTGGGCAGAACCACTATTTATGCTCCAATGGATGGAACTATTTCCTTGTTAAGTGCAGAATTAGGAGAAAGAGTGGTTGGAACACAACAAATGGCTGGTACTGAAATTATGCGTGTAGCCAACCTTAACAGCATGGAAGTAGAAGTAGATGTAAATGAAAATGACATTGTAAAAATCTCTATTGGAGATGAAGCCAATATTGAGGTTGATGCTTATTTAAAAAAACAATTTAAAGGAGAAGTAACTTCTATATCGAACACATCAAGCACTGCGTTAACAGCCGATCAAGTAACTAATTTTAAAGTAAAAGTTCGCATTTTACGCGATTCATATCAAGATTTATTAGAAGGCAAACCAGAAAATTACTCCCCATTTCGTCCGGGAATGACAGCAACTGTAGATATTATTACCAAGAAAAAAGAAAAAGTTTTGGCAGTGCCAATTAGTGCAGTAGTGGTAAAATCTGATACTTCGGCAAATGCTACCCAAGATGATATTGCAAAATCGACCAAAAAAATGGAGTGCGTTTTTGTAAAAGTGAATGGAAAAGCCAAAATAAAAGTGATCAAAACCGGCATTCAAGACGAAACTTACTTAGAAGTTTTAGAAGGATTGAAAAAAGAAGAAGAAGTAATTACCGGACCATACACCTTAGTGAGTAAAGAACTCAAATCGGGAGATGCCGTAATGTTAAAAAAAGAGGAGACTAAAAAATAGTGAAGAGTAATTAGTAATTAGTGAATAGCTTATTTTTGTAGTCTGTTCACTTTTCACTACCATGATACTCAACCTCGAAACTTCTACCAAAAACTGCTCAGTTAGCATAGCCAACCAAGGGAAAACTTTGGTTTGTTTGGAATTGGCTTCGCAAGACTATAACCATGCGGAAAAATTACACGATTTTGTGGCAGAAGCAATCGCTAAAGCAGGGATCACTTTTTCTGATATCCAAGCAGTAGCGGTAAGTAAAGGACCTGGCTCCTATACCGGACTTCGCATTGGGGTTTCTGCAGCAAAAGGATATTGTAGTGCTTTGCAAATCCCTTTAATTAGTGTAGAAACCTTATCTGTTTTGTGCAATGCAGCTCCAAAAAACAAAGGTTTTTTTATCCCGATGTTAGATGCCCGAAGAATGGAAGTTTATACCAGTGTTTTTGACGAATCAGGAACTTGCATTGCTCCAACCCAAGCATTGGTATTAGACGAACATTCTTTTGCGAATCTTAACGATACTTGCTATGTTTTTGGTGATGCAACTAGCAAAGCAATAACAGTTTTAACACATTCTAAGTTTATTTTTTTAGAAGATATCGTATACCCTTCTGCCAAAGAAATGAGTGCCATGAGTTGGGAAAAGTTCCAAAATAAACAATGGGAAGATGTGGCTTATTTTGAGCCATATTATCTCAAAGAGTTTATGGTTGAAGGGAAGAAATAAATTGAATATTGCGTTGCAAGCCTGTAAATTTGGTTCGATTTACGGCACTTTTTTTAAAAATTTCCTGAAACAAATCTTCAGTAATTTCCTCCCAATCTTTTTTATGGAGTTGCAATAGTTTTTCGTTAGGAGCAAATCTTGGCTCTTGATGTGGGGTTGCAAATCGGTTCCACGGACAAACATCTTGGCATACATCGCAACCAAACATCCAATCGTCCATGTGGTTTAAAAAGTAACTTGGAATTTGCTCTTTCAATTCAATGGTAGCATACGAAATACACTTGCTTCCATCAACCACATAAGGGGCAATAATAGCTTCCGTAGGGCAAGCATCTATACAAGCGGTACAAATACCACAATGATCTGTAGTTGGAGCATCCGCTTCTAAATCAATATCTACAATAATTTCAGCAATAAAATAAAACGAGCCTACACTTTTGGTAATCAAATTGGCATTTTTTCCTACCCAACCTAGACCGCTTTTAGCTGCCCAAGCTTTTTCTAAAATAGGTGCCGAATCTACAAAAACCCTTCCGTAAAAATCTCCAAATTGCTCATGCATTTGATGCAATAAAGTCTTTAAATAATCTTTTACCACCAAATGATAATCCTCACCGTAAGCATATTTGGAAATTTGAAAACTATCCGGGTTTTGTTTTTGCTCCGGAAAATAATTATACAAAACCGAAATCACAGATTTTGCACCATCTACCAATTTGGTGGGATCCAATCTTTTGTCAAAATGATTGGCCATGTAAGCCATTTGTCCGTGATGATTGGCCTGCAACCATTGCTCTAATCTTGGAGCTTCTTCTTCTAAAAAAACTGCTTTAGAAATTCCACACGACAAAAAGCCGATTGCTTTAGCTCGTTCTTTAATCCAATGACTTTTTTGCGTAAGGTTCAAAATAAATTTTTGTAGGTTACCACAAAAATAAACGAAAAAATCGCTTTAGCTTTTTATCTTTGAATTCTACTCAAAAAAATATGCAACTAAGCTACTGGGAGCGAGATCAACTACTACAACCAACCGACCACTTGGTTATTGGAAGTGGCATTGTGGGCTTAAGTTGTGCCTTACATCTGCGAAAAAAATTTCCAACCCATAAGATTGTAGTTTTAGAAAAAGGTGTTTTGCCCGAAGGTGCAAGCACTAAAAATGCAGGATTTGCTTGTTTTGGGAGCATCTCTGAAATTTTAAGTGATTTAAAAAGCAAATCTGAGGAAGAAGTTTTTCAATTGGTCCAACAACGGTGGGAAGGCTTAAAAACTTTGCAACAATTAGTACCTCCAGCCCAAATGGACTTTCAAAATTTAGGTGGATATGAATTATTTTTGCCTAACAATTCAAATCTCTTTGAAAATTGTAAAGAGAAAACTACCTACATCAATCATTTATTAGAGCCTTTGTTTCATTCAGCTGTTTTTAGTTGGAAAAAGGGTCCTTTTACGTTTGATAACATCCATCCCGAAGTAGCTTTTAATCCATTTGAATCACAAATTGATACCGGAAAAATGATGTTTGCATTGGTTCAATTGTGTCAACAAAATCAAATTCAAATCAGAAACCAAATGACTGTGCTTGAATGGACAGAAATGAATGACAAAGTACAAGTAGCAACTAGCATTGGAAACATCCAAACTTCTTATTTGTATGTGGCAACCAATGGCTTTAGTGGCAATTGGGTGGACGATGTAAAACCTGCCCGAGCTCAAGTATTAATTACCAAGCCCATTCCAAATTTGTTTATCAAAGGAACGTTTCATTTAGACGAAGGGTTTTATTACTTTCGCAACATCCACGATAGAATTTTGATTGGAGGAGGAAGAAATTTAGATTTTGTAGGCGAAACTACCACGGAAATTTCGGTTACTGATTTGATTCAAAACCAATTAGAAAACTATTTGAAAGAAGTTATTTTACCTAAAACACCTTTTGAAATTGACCAACGATGGAGTGGTATTATGGGAGTTGGGCAGGAGAAAAAACCCATCTTAAAAGCACTTTCAAATCGGGTTTACGTTGGCGTTAGAATGGGAGGTATGGGAGTGGCAATTGGAGCTTCGGTTGGAAAAACATTAAGTGAATTTTGTAATTAAAAGAAAGAATTTAGTTATGATAGCCAAGATTTTTAGATTTTTATTTAAAGCTGCCCTTTGGTTTTTTGCCATCAGTATTTTTTTGGTCATCCTTTTTAAATTTGTACCGGTGCCTTTTACTCCATTAATGGGTATTAGAGCTATGGAGCAACTTAAAAATAGCGAAGAGGTAGTATATAGTCATGATTGGGTGTCTTTAGAAGAAATATCTATGCAAATGCAACGAGCAGTAATTGCTAGTGAAGATGGTAAATTTTTAACCCATAGTGGATTTGATTGGGAGGCTATTAAAAAAGCCAGAGAAAACAATGCCAAAGGGAAAAAAATGAAAGGAGGAAGTACCATTTCGCAACAAACTGCTAAAAACGTTTTTTTATGGCCTGGCAGAAGTTATGTGCGAAAAGGATTAGAAGCATACTTTACTCTACTAATTGAACTAATTTGGGGGAAAGAACGCATCATGGAAGTGTATTTGAATAGCATTGAAATGGGAAATGGTGTATATGGGGTTCAAGCAGCTTCAAAAGTTTATTTTCAAAAAGATGCCAAAAATTTAAGTGCTAGAGAAGCTGCAAGCATTGCAGCAATTTTACCAAACCCTAGAAAATATAAGGCAACCAATTCAAGCGGATACATCAATGGAAGAAAGGTTAAAATACAAAGGGTAATGCGAACTTTAGGTCCGATAGAATATTAAAAAAGGTTGCTTAGAAAATTCCAAGCAACCCTTTAAAATCGTACTGCACAAATCGTTTAGCGTAGCACTAACTCAAACAAATCTGTAAAATAACGTTCGAGTTAAAAATATATTGTGCTGATTTTCAAAAAAATATATTTTACCAAATTTTTACGCGATCTTCAGGCTTTACATACAATTTATCCTCCTGACGGATCTGAAATGCCTCGTAAAAAGCATCTACATTTTGCAATGGCACATAAGCTCTATATAGTCCAGGTGCATGCGGATCGGTTTTCACTTGATTTTTAATAGCTTCATCTCTGGCCTTGGTTCTCCAAATGGTTGCCCAAGCAATAAAGAATCGTTGTTCTGGTGTAAATCCATCTATCAAGCCCGGATTTCCTGCTTCTTTTAAGTGGATTCGCAATCCGTCTAAAGCCGCACTAACGCCTCCTAAGTCTCCAATGTTTTCACCTAAAGTAAACTTACCATCTACAAAAATTCCAGGTAGTGGCTCTAATTGCGAATACTGATTTGCCAAAGCTCCACCTAATTCTGTAAACATTTTCAAATCGTCTTCACTCCACCAATTTACCAAATTCCCATCTGCATTGTATCGAGAGCCGCTATCGTCAAAACCATGAGAAATTTCATGACCAATCACGGCTCCAATGCCACCATAATTTACCGCTTCGTCAGCTTTATAATCATAAAATGGTGGTTGTAAAATTGCTGCAGGAAATACAATCTCATTGTAAGATGGATTGTAATAAGCATTCACTGTTTGTGGCGACATAAACCATTCGTTTTTATCCACCGGTTTGCTTATTTTTTCGTAGTTCTCTTTGGTTCTGAATCTGCTGATGCTCTTCATATTTTCAAAGTAAGAACCTCCTTTTTCTGGAGCAACAATAACAATGGCACTATAGTCTTTCCATTGGTCAGGATACCCAATTTTAACTCTTGATTTTCTTAGCTTTTCTACTGCATTTACTTTGGTTGATTTTGCCATCCATGGCAATTGATTGATTCTGTTTTCAAATGCAATAAACACATTTTGAATCATTTTTTGGGCTTTTGCTTTTGCTTCTGGGGGAAACATTTTTTCCACATACAATTTCCCAATAGCCTCTCCCATTACATTGTTTACTGTTTGTAAAGCTCTTTCTTCTAATGGCCTTTGTTGGATAGCCCCTGTTAATGTTTTTCCGAAAAACTCCCAATTGGCATCTGCAATTTCTTCTGATAACATCGAAGCATTTCTGTTTACTAACGTCCAACGTATGTAGGCTTTCCAGCTTTCTATTTCTTTTTGTTGAAAAATATTTTCCAATGCTTGCATGTATCTAGGCTGAGAAACAATTACTGAATCTACTTTTGGTAAACCAACCGCAGTCATCATTTTTTGCCACTCTAAAGAAGGAACCATTTTTTGTAACTCTGCAACCGACATTGGGTTATAAGTTTTTCTTCTATCCCTTCTTTCTACCCTATCTAATCTTGGTTTTGCCATAGCTATTTCCAATGCCAACACTTTCTGTGCTGTAATGGCTGCTTGTTCTGGATTTTCCCCAATAAATGCCATCATTCTGGCAATATGTGCCACATATTTTTCTCTTTTTTCTTTGCTATCTGCATCTTCTCCAACATAGTAATCTCTATCTGGCAATCCTAAAGAACCTAAGCCAATATTTACCACATTTCGGTTGCTGTTTTTGGCATCAGTTCCTACACTAATTCCTGTAAAACCTACTCCTCCAATGGCATCCATTTCAATCATCAATGCCTGTAATTGTTGTATATTTTTTACCTTTTGAATCTTTGTTAAATAAGGCTTCAATGGATTAATCCCAGCTTTGTTTCTGCCAGCTACATCTAAAATACTTTTATATAAATTCAAAGCTTTGCCTTGATCGGTAGCATCTCCATAAGCAGGGTTTTTTAATGCTTCTTTTACAATAGCCATCACATCTTCATCTGTTTTTTTACGTAGTTCGTCAAAACTACCCCAGCGAGTTCTATCGCTTGGAATTTCGGTTTGGTCGTACCAAAGTCCGTTTACATATCTAAAAAAATCGTCTCCGGGCTTCACGGTTCTATCCATATAGTCCAAACGAATGCCAGGGTTTTGCTGTGCAAAAGCAGTACCAAATACCAGTAGTAAGCTTAGTTTTTTCCAGTGTTTCATTTTAGTTTGTTTTTAAAAAGGAAATCTAAAATAGAAAACTTAGTTCAAGTGTAGGACAAACAACATGTTAAAGTTGTGTTTATTATAGATTCTACTCGAACCAAACCATGCGTTGTTGTTGTATTTTTGTAGGATAAAAATTTAGTGTTATATGTGGAAAAAATATAAAAGTCTCCTCCTTTTTTTTTCTTTTTTTTCGGTGATATTTTTAGTAATTGCCTATCGTTTAATGGTGCAAGAACCTAAATTAAAGGTTTGGTATCCTGCAGATGTGAATCCGAAATTGGTGGATACCAGTGTGCAATTTATCAGAAAAGACCACAAAATTGGCGACTTTTCTTTTATAAACCAAAACGGACAAACCATAACCAACAAAAACTATGAGGGAAAAATATATGTAGCAGATTTCTTTTTTACTACTTGCCCGAGTATTTGCCCTATCATGAAAGACCACATGGTTTTTTTGCAAAAAGAATTACAAAACAATCCGAATGTATTATTGCTTTCGCATACGGTAATGCCCGAAATTGACAGTGTGGAAGTACTCAAAGCTTATGCTTTGAAAAAAGGAGTTGATGACAAAAAATGGAACTTGGTAACAGGGGATAAAAAAGATATATTTTATTTGGCTCGCACTTCGTACTTGGCTGTGGAAACAGGAAATCCGGAAGAATTATATGACATGGTACATACAGAAAACTTTGTTTTGATAGATCCGAAAAAACAAGTGCGTGGTTTTTACGATGGCACCAACATGGAAGACATGAAAAAATTACTAAACGATATCAAAATTCTGGAAAAAGAATTCTTTCCGAGAAAATAAATCGAGACTTTAAAAAATTAATCTCTATTTTTGTATTTAAAATCATTCTAAATAAGATGACGATCACCTTAGATTCTTTGCTTAAAAATCAAAAAGCAACTATTGTTGGTTTTGATGTGGTAAACACTCCTTTAAAATTAATTGAAATGGGGTGTATGGAAGGCCAAGTAATTGTTGGTAAAGGAAAGGCACCATTAGGAGACCCTATGTTGTTTGAGGTGAATCAAACCCAAATTGCCATCCGAAAGGAAACTGCACAAATAATAGAAATCGAAATTCTATCCAACTAATTCGTTGTTCATGGCTGAATCGTTAAAAATTGCATTGATTGGCAATCCGAATACAGGGAAAACTTCTTTGTTTAATCAATTGACTGGCTTGCAGCAACAAGTTGGAAATTATCCGGGTGTAACTGTAGAAAGAAAAGTAGGTAATTGTACTTTAACTAACGGACAAAAAGCAAAAATTATAGATCTGCCGGGGACCTATAGTTTAAACACTACTTCAAAAGATGAAAATGTAGTTTTAGAATTGTTGTTAAATGAAAATGATAACGACTTTCCGGATGTGATTGTTGTGGTATCGGAAGTAGTTAATTTGTCAAGAAATTTATTGCTTTTTACTCAAATTAAAGACTTGGGAATTCCAACTTGCTTGGTAGTTAATATGATTGACCAAATGCCAGCAAAAGGAATTGAATTAAACGTGCCATTACTGGAAGAATTTCTAGGAACAAAAGTCATTTTGACTAATTCAAGAACCGGAGAAGGTTTGCATGAATTAAAAGAAAAGCTATCAACTTCTATTACCGAAAATCATAAAAGTTTGGTGGATATTTCCAAAATCGACCCTTTGTATTTTGAAGCTTTAGAAAAAGATTTTCCAAATACCTCTTTATACAAACTTTGGTTGGTAGTTACTCACGATTTGCATTGGAAACAACACACCAAAACTTTTGTTGAAGCAAAAGTTGGGGTAAAAAACGAAATTGAAATTAAAAAAATGCAACATCGTGAATCGGTGATTCGCTTTCAGGCCATCAAACAAATACTGGCAAAAACCTACCAAATACAACCAGAAAAAGCACAAAATTGGCAAGCAAAATTAGACCGAATTTTTACCCATGCCATTTTTGGTTATGTTTTCTTTTTTGGATTGCTGTTTGTGATGTTTCAATCGATATTTCATTGGAGCAGCATTCCGATGGATTTTATTGACGAACAATTTGCAAACTTAAGCTCATGGGTGAGTCAAACACTTCCTGTAGGCATGTTAAACAGCTTGATAACAGAAGGTTTGATTCCGGGTATTGGAGGTGTTGTAATTTTTATGCCTCAAATTGCCTTTTTATTTCTATTTATTTCTTTGTTAGAAGAAAGTGGCTACATGAGTCGTGTGGTTGTGTTGATGGATCGATTAATGAAACCTTTCGGAATGAACGGAAAAAGTATCATTCCGTTAATTTCCGGAACTGCTTGTGCCATTCCGGCTGTCATGGCAACCAGAAATATCGAAAATTGGAGAGAACGATTGATTACCATTCTTATCACACCATTTACCACTTGTTCTGCCAGAATTCCGGTATATACCATTTTAATTGCTTTAGTAATACCTAACGAATATTTTTTAGGCGTTTTTCAATTGCAAGGAATGGTAATGTTTTTGTTATATGTAGCAGGGTTTGCCGTTGCTATATTGTCTGCATATGTATTGCATAAACTTTTAAAAGTAGAAAAGAAGAGTTATTTTGTGGTAGAATTGCCAAGCTACAAAATTCCATTTTACAAAAATGTAGGGTTGAATGTGTACGACAAAACCAAAGCGTTTGTGTTTGGTGCAGGAAAAATTATTGTTTCTATTTCTATTTTGCTTTGGTTTTTAGCTTCTTATGGGCCAAACGATCAAATTAATCTAGCAAAGGAATGGATTGTTTCTCAACCGGAGTATCAAAATGTAGAAACCGAAGTAGTTGAAGATGCCATAGCATCCTATAAATTAGAAAACTCTTTCATTGGTTATTTGGGTAAAGCCATCGAACCTGTTATTCAACCATTAGGATACGACTGGAAAATTGGTATTGGAATTATTGCGTCATTTGCTGCAAGAGAGGTTTTTGTTGGCACTATGGCTACCATTTATAGTGTAGGTAGAAGTGCTGATGAAGAAGCTACCATCAAACAACGCATGCAAAACGAAAGGAATCCTGCCACCAATCAACCTATTTATAACCTTGCAAGCGGTATTTCGTTGTTGTTATTTTATGCCTTTGCCATGCAATGTATGAGTACTTTAGCAGTGGTAAAAAAAGAAACCAACAGTTGGAAGTGGCCTATGATACAATTGTTTTTTATGAGTGGTTTTGCTTATTTAGTGGCTTTTATTTCCTATCAATTTTTTCAATAAGTCATGGTAAAATGGATTCCTTTGGTGCTTTTAGCAATAAGCTTTGGATACAGTCAAAATAAAATAGACAAAGCTAAAGACGATTTAAATCAGTCATCAAACACCACTGTAGGTCCTTCCAATACGAACCATGCTGGAGGTAGAACCAGAGGTAGAACCCATCAAAGCGACCCAAGTTTGTTGGAGTTTTTTATCACAGATATTGCCTTTGGATTAGTGAAATATGGCCTGATTGGTTCTTATGCAACAGAAGACCATTTACACTACGGTGCAACCCCATATCCGTTGCAAAAACTCGGGAAAGGTTCTTATAGTTCAGATTCAGACTATCCGTTATGGAGAACGCATTTTCAAAACAGATTTTTATATTCCAACAACACTTTGATTGGCAACGAAATACAAGGCAGCATTCATCCTTCAAAATATTTTTATGCCAGTGTTTCTTATGCTGCGTTTTGGGAATTTAATAGGATAGAAGACCGCACCAACCACTTAAATCTCTTCTACTTTCATTTACATTACGACCGAATTCGATTAGAGCAATTTCAATTAGGATGGAAAATCGGAATATCGTATATAGAAACTGGAGTAAATAAAGCAGGATTTTCTTATGGTTTGCAAGCTCAGTATTTTTTTCAGAAAAACTACAGCATTGCCGGAAACATCACATGGAGTAAGATCAATCAACAACAGGTAAACCAATTAGATGTTCAAATCAAACGTCATTGGAACAACTATCATTTGCATTTAGGGTACCAACACTACCGCATCGGAAGTCCACAATTTCGTTTTATAGGTTTAGGTGGAGGAATTTATTTATAAACTTTAAAATTAAAATTATGCAGAAAAAAATCTCTTACTTAATCGCTGTTTTATCCATTGTATTGGGTTTATTTTTTATTTACAAAGGGTTGAACAAACATTTTTTGAGTCCTTGTAAAGTGTATGATGCCACATCTACCATTCCATTAGCTTACCAACAAGTTATTACTGGTATATGCCAATCTGGAATGTTAAAAGTGGTTGGTTTTTTTCAAATTATATCCGGTGTTTTACTGATTATTCCAAGAACCAGATTGTTTGGAGCTATCACACTTTTACCCATTATTTTTAACATTTTTTGTTTGCATTTGTTTTTAGATAATCGTCCGGAAGAATTGGTAGAAACCGGAATTCCATTGGCTATGAACCTAGCAATTTTGGTTTTGCTTTATCCGAAATGGAAAGTATTGTTTCAAAAATAATTTTTAAGGTTTATTTATCCAAATGGACATCCTTCAAAATATCGTTGCTTTTTTGCTCTTAGGAGTCTCCTTATTCTATTTGAGCAAGAAATTTTTCTTTAAAAAAAAGAAGAAAAGTTGTGGAGAAAACCAATGTGGTTGTCATTAAACCGCTTCAAACCATTTTCCGGGTAAAGGCCTAATGACTCCTTGTAATTCCATTTGCAATAACATAGAAGACAATTGGTGGATAGGAATGCTGCAATGCAGTGAAATTTCATCCAACAATTGTTTTCCGTTTTCCAAGAGATAGTCATAAACCATTTGCTCTTTTTCGGATAATTGCACAAACAATTGCTTTTGAATGGTAGGTGTTGGCTTTTCTTCTAGCTTCCATTGGAGCAAATAAATCAAATCCTCTGCACAGGTAATCATTTGTGCTTTTTGTGTTTTAATCAGTTGGTTGCAACCTTGGCTGTACTTATCACTTACTCTTCCGGGTACTGCAAAAACATCTCTGTTGTAATCATTGGCTAAATTGGCTGTGATAATTGATCCTCCTTTTTCGGCACTTTCAACAACTATGGTAGCCTCTGCAATTCCTGCAACAATGCGGTTTCTTTTTACAAAATTCTCCTTATCTGGTTGAGAAGAGCTCCAAAACTCCGTTAAAAAGCCACCATTTTCCTCCATTTTTTTGGCATACTTGCTATGCACTTTTGGGTAAAACTGATTGAGTCCATGGGCTAAAATCCCTATGGTTTGTAAATCGTATTCCATTGCTAGTTTATGGGCTGTAATATCTACGCCATAAGCAAATCCACTCACAATAATCGGCTGAAAAGGTTGTATCGTTTCCATGAAATTTTTCAAAAACTCCGATCCGTAATTTGTGATGTTTCTAGTGCCAACAATACTTATTATTTTTGATTGTTTCCATTGTATTTTTCCTTTTCCAAATAACAATACCGGACCATCTACACAATGTTTTAATTTTTCAGGGTAATTATCGTTTTTAAAGTAAAAAATCTCATGTGAACTTTTTTCCAAGTATCGCATTTCACTTTCAGCCAAAGCAAATACCTCTTTATTTTGCAATCGTTTGACCAATACTTCTCCTACCCCATCAATTTTTTGCAACAAACTTTTTTTTGAGGTAAAAACAGCTTCAGCAGTTCCGCAATGATGCAATAATTTTTTGGCAACTATATCTCCAACACCCTCTACTTGCAACAAAGCCAATAAGTGAAATAATTCTTGTGGATTCATAAAAATATCACATACCAATATTTCAAAGATACTATAAGGATTAGAAATTGTTATGAAAAACCTAATTTTTTGTGATGTGAGTATTAATTAGATACTTTTAGGTTGTTAAAGATTAAACCAATACAATTCGATGAAAAAACTCACCTTATTAATCACGACCTTTATGATTACTGCCACAGGATTCGCTCAAAAAACATCCTTTCAGTCGGTCGCAAACGACCCATTAAAGGCACAAATCTACACCTTAGAAAACGGTTTAACCGTTTATTTAAGTGTGAACAAAGAAGAACCACGAATACAAACTGTAATTGGCGTTCGGGTAGGAAGTAAAGACGACCCAAGCAACACAACCGGTTTGGCACATTACTTTGAACACATGATGTTTAAAGGAACTCCAAACTTTGGTACCACCGATTGGGAAAAAGAAAAAATGATGATCCAACAAATTGAAGATTTGTTTGAAGTGTATCGCAAAACGACCGATCCGGAGCAACGCAAAAAATTATACAAAGAAATTGACGCGTTGTCTTTTGAAGCTTCCAAATTGGCAATTCCGAACGAATACGACAAATTGATGAAAGCCATAGGATCTACAGGCACCAATGCTGCAACCGGAAATGATTACACCTATTATGTAGAAAACATTCCGAACAACCAATTAGAAAACTGGGCAAAAATTCAATTTGATCGTTTTACCTATCCCGTATTGCGTTTGTTTCATACGGAGTTAGAAACGGTTTATGAAGAAAAAAACATGTCACTTACCAATGATGCCCGTAGAGCAAGCGAAGCCATGTTGAATGCCTTGTTTCCGAACCATCCATATGGAACACAAACTACTTTAGGTGATCCGGAACATTTGAAAAACCCTTCGATGTTAGAAATTCGCAAGTTTTTTGACAAATATTATGTTGCCAACAACCTTGCAGTATCTATGTCGGGTGACTTTGACCCTGAAGTAGTAATTGATATATTGAAGAAAACTTTAGGAAAACTAAAACCTGGAAATGCTCCAAAATTCCAAGGACAACCGCTTCCTGCTCTTACTGGAGTTAAATCGGTAGATGTGATTGGTTTGGAAGCAGAAAACGTAAGAATTGCTTACCGTTTGCCAGGCTTAGGAAGTCCGGAAGCCATGAAGGCAGAATTGGCAGCAGAAATTTTATCTAACTCCAAAGCTGGTTTGTTAGATTTGAATGTGAACCAAAAACAACGCATCCAAGGAGGTGCAGGAGCTTCTACTTGGACCTTAAATGACCATAGTGCTTTGATGATTTCCGGAAGAAATAAAGCCGGACAAACTTTAGAAGAAGTTAAAGACATTTTATTGGAGCAAGTAGAATTATTGAAAAAAGGTCAATTTGAGGATTGGTTAATAGATGCTTGTATCAACAACATCAAATTG
>CAZAHJ010000007.1:0-9255 GCA_964485115.1 uncultured Flavobacterium sp. | reverse complement strand
AATTGTCAGAAATTCGTCAGTTAGAAAGTAATCGAAGCAGATCGATGAAAATGGTAATGGCTTATTTGAATCGTCAAAGTTGGGAAGATGTGGTAAGTTATACCGACAGAATGAGCAAAATTACCAAAGCAGAGTTGGTAGCTTTTGCAAACCAATACTTTGGAAATGATTACGTGGTAATTTATAAGCGTCAAGGAAAACCATCGGATATTCCGGTAGTAGATAAGCCTGCTATCACTCCAATTCATATCAATAGAGATGCACAATCAAATTTTTATAAAGAAGTTGCTTCTGCTAAAGTGAATAAAATTAGTCCTGTTTTTGTAGATTTTGACAAAGAAATCACCAAAGGAAAAACCAATAAAGGACAAGCTATCTTATATAAAAAGAACGAAACCAATCCTACATTTGACTTGGTATATTACTTCCCGTTTGGAAGTAATGAAGATAAAAAAATCAATTTAGCAGCTAGCTATTTGAATTATTTAGGAACTTCTAAATACACTCCGGAACAAATCAAACAAGAGTTTTTTAAATTGGCTTGTAACTTTAGTGTAAGTGCTTCGCAAGACCAAACTACCATTCGTGTTAATGGTTTGAGTGAAAACCAAGAAAAAGCAATGGTATTGTTGGAAAGCATTTTAAAAGATGCTCAACCGGATGAAAAAGCTTATCAAAACTTGGTTGCAACCATTTTAAAATCAAGAGCAGACAGCAAGAAAAACCAACGTAGTAATTTTTCAGCATTGGTAGATTATGCTACTTATGGTCCGGTTTCACCAACCACATTTACCGTATCTGAAGCAGAATTAAAAGGGATGACTCCTAATGATTTGATTGCCATCATCAAAAACATGAATAACTATGTGCATGATGTAATATACTATGGGCCAAGTTCTTTTGTTCAAATCAAAGCACTGGTAGAAAAACACCACCTAGTACCAGCTAAATTTACTCCAGCTCCAAATGGTGTTAAATTTGAAGTACAAGATACCAAAGCCGATCGTGTGTTTTTTGCTCATTACGATGGACCACAATCAAACGTGCAAACAGTAAGCAAAGGAGCGATGTATGATGAAAAAATCATGCCTTCGGTAAACTTATACAACGCTTACTTTGGTGGAGGTATGAATGCGATTGTATTTCAAGAAATGCGTGAAAAAAGAGGATTGGCATATTCTGCTAACGCAAGATACAATGCTCCTAGCAAACCAGATGAACATTTTAGAAATACCAGTTTTATTGCCACTCAAAATGACAAAGTTGTAGATGCTTTAAATGCATTTAACGAATTGTTTAACGAAATGCCTGTTTCTGAAAATGCTTTTAACTTAGCTAAAGAAGCTTTGATAACCGACATTGAAACCAACCGAATTAGCAATATGAACATTATTTGGAGTTATATTGCTGCCAAAAGAATGGGTAGAAACTACGATTTCAGAAAAATGATGTACGAAAAAGTTCCTTCGATGACCATGCAAGACGTGTTGAAATTTAATGACACTTACATCAAAAATCAACCAAAAACCTATGTGATTTTGGGTAACGAAAAATTATTAGATTTTGAAACCATCGAAAAGAATTTCGGAAAAATTACTCGTTTACAACCTGAAACTTATTTCGGATACTAATTTCTTAAGTTACTAGATTAACCAAAAGGTGTTCGATTAACCAAGCTGTTTTCGAACACCTTTTTTTATTTCCTTAAATGCTTCTCAAAATGATCTAAAATTCGTTGGTATTCATCTATCCACGAAGTGCTCTCTTTAAAACCATGAGCTTCGATTGGGTAAGAAGCCATTTCCCAATTTTTCTTTTTTAGTTCTATCAATCGTTGCGATAGTCTTACCACATCTTGGTATTGCACATTGTCATCTACCATACCGTGTAAAATAAGCAATGGATCTTGTAAATTTTGTGCAAAATAAATGGGAGAACTTCTTTCAAAAGCAATTGGATCCGTTTCCGGATAATTCAAAATATTTCCGGTATACAGATGGTTGTAATGAGCCCAGTCTGTAACAGCACGTAAGGCTGCTCCGGCAGCAAATTGTCCGGGTTCGGTAAACAAGGCCATCAAGGTAATAAAACCACCATAAGAGCCTCCGTAAATACCTACTCTGTTGGTATCAATTCCATGTTTTTTTACCAAATAATTTTTCCCATCTACATGGTCTGACAAGTCCAAGCCTCCCATGTATCGGTAAATACCGGTTCTAAAATCTCTTCCATACCCATCACTACCCCTGTAATCAATATCCAATACCGTATATCCCTTTTCCATCAACAAATGATGGAACATGTACTCCCTATGATAAGTGCTCCAATAGTGATGAGCATTTTGTAAATATCCCGCACCATGCACAAAAATTACCGCAGCTTGATTTTTTACTTCTTGTTTAGGGACATATAATCTTGCATACACTTTAGTACCATCTTTGGCAGTAAAAGTGACCACTTCCGGAGTAATCCAAGGGTATTGGTTAAAGGACTTGGTTGTAGATTGGGTTATTTGTTGCAGTTTAGCATCCTTTTTATTTTCTGCTATATATAATTCCCACGGCTGATTGGCTGAAGAAAATCGCAAAGCCCAATACTTTTCTTCTGGAGAAAGCTCTGCTTCAAAAGCACCTTGTTTCGCAAACAAAGTGGTTAACTTTTTGGTTGCTACCTCTAATCGTTGTACTTCTCTATTCCCCGGATGGGTTTGGTTGGTAACTAAATACAAAATTTGAGCATTTTTAGATGATATAACCTCTCTTACTTCCCAATTGCCTTGCGTTAGTGCTTCTTTTTTACCAGAAACCAAATCTACCTGATACACGTGCGAGTATCCAGTTACCTCCGATTGAAAGTATACGCGATAGGTATTTGGGAAAAACTTTAACACACCTCTACTTTGGGCATAATTTGGAATTCCAGGACCTGCAATCCATGCTTCATCATATTGTGCATCTAGTTCTTTGATGCTTTCCTCTTTGAGATTTAATTGCACCAACCACCTTTTTTTATTGTTTAAACTTCTTACTTCCAAAACTGCATATTTCCCATCATCAGAAAAAACAGGTGCTTGCATTACTATGCCATCTACACCCAATTCATCTATCTTCGCATCCGGATATTCCTCCCAATATTTGGGTTGTTTAGATAAATTGGAGAGTTTTGAAAAATCTACCGAATAAACCGTATCTCTTTCCACATCCATCAAAAACATTTGGTGTTTTGGAAAATTTTTAACCGAAACTTTGGGTCTGGCATTTTTATTTTTTGTAAAACCATCTTGGGTTATAAAATGTTCTACTTTGGTATTTACAGAAGATGGATATTCGGTAACTCTAAAAGTAAGATGCTTCCCACTCGGACTTACCGTGATTTGCTCTAAACTTGCTTTGCCATAATAATAAGGTTTTGGAAAGAACTCTTTTTGCAACTTCCGAATAGAGTCGTGCCATTTTTGCTGATGTTTTTGCTTTTGAATTATGGTAAATAACTCTTCTTGTTGTTTTTGTAAATAATTGGCTTTGGGAGCTTTTTCAGGAGCTTTCCCAGATTGAAAATTGGTGATTTGCAACAACTGATTGGTATTTTGGTTCCACTGAAACAATTGTTGGTTTTGTTGGAAATAAATAATTCCGGGAGAATTACCAAGTGTAACATTTGAAATTGGTTGACTACTTTGGTATATTTTCTTGCTCTTTTTGGAAGAAAGATGGTAGGTAAATAAGGCTCCTTCTTTGGTGTAATATAAGTTTCCGGAAGCATCCTTAGCTGCATTTCCAAGATAGGTTTCTGCTTGGTTGCCATTATATTTTTGGGGAGTAGTCATTCCTTTGCTCCAAAAATAGGTTTCTGCTAAAGGATATTGGTTTGGATTCCATTCAAAAAAAATAGTATTCCCGTCAGTTGACCAACGAGCATTGGTAGGAGAATGGCCAATAAAATCGTCTCCTTGCATGATTTGATCTAAGGTAAGTTGCTGGGCAAACAAAGCACCGGTAAACAGATACCAAAACAAAAGCTGTTTCATTCGATAAAAATTAAGTGTATTTCAAAAATAAGACTTCCCAATCAAACCTTGAATAGTTTTAAGATTATTATCAAAAAACAGTATAAAAAAAGCCACGATTTCTCGTGGCTTGATATCTCAAAAAATCAATTCTTATCCATTTAAAGCTTCGGCTCCACCTACAATTTCTAAAATTTCTCCAGTAATTGCTGCTTGACGAGCTTTGTTGTAAGTTAATTTTAATTGGTTTCGCAAAGCGGTTGCATTATCGGTTGCTTTGTGCATAGCAGTCATACGTGCACCGTGTTCTGCAGCAAAAGAATCGCGAATAGCTTTGAACAATTGAGTTTTTAAAGCCTTTGGAATTAACGTTAAAATGATTTCTTCTTTACTTGGCTCGTAAATATAATCTCCGGTAGCGTTGCTATTATCTGTAGCTTGTGCTACCAATGGTAAAAACTGTTCTGTTTTGATGATTTGTGTAGCTGCATTTTTAAATTGATTGTACACCAATTCAATTTTGTCGTAATTTCCAGAAGTAAATTTATCTGCTATTTCATTTGCTAACTTGGCAGCATGTTCAAAAGTCAATTGGTCAAAAATTCCATTTTCTACAGTATTTACTGTCATGGTTTTTTTCAACACGTCTGCACCTTTTTTTCCTATGGCATATACCTCTACTTCTTTTCCGGCATAGATTTCTTGCAAGTTTTTCACTTGTTTGATTACATTGGAATTAAAAGCACCACACAAACCTCTGTTAGAAGTAATGGCAACAATTAAGACTTTTTTCACTTCGCGTTGTTCGGTAAATGCACCTCCTAAATCGCCTTCGATGGTAGCACTTAAATTTTGCAACAACTCTGTGAGTTTTTCTGCATACGGACGCATGGCAGTAATGGCATCTTGTGCTTTTTTCAACTTAGCCGCAGATACCATTTTCATAGCAGAGGTTATCTGCATGGTACTTTGCACCGAGGTGATTCTGTTTCTAATTTCTTTTAAGTTGGCCATTTTGGTAGTATTAAGTTTAAAAGTATTAAGCAACAAGACATCTTACATCTTGATACTTAATACTTCATACTCATTAATTATATTTTGCAGAAACTTCTTTGGCAGCTGCTTCTAAAACATCGGTCAATTCATCTGAAAATTTTCCAGCTTTTAAAGCATCTAAAGTATCGCGGTGTTTGTTGTTTAAGTATTCTAAATAATCTTTTTCAAACTCCTTCACTTTGTTAACCGGTACGTTTCTTAATAAGTTTTTGGTACCTGCGAAAATAATGGCTACCTGGTCTTCTACCTTAAACGGATCGTTTACCGATTGTTTTAAGATTTCCACGTTTCTCTTACCTTTTTCAATTACGTTCAAAGTTGCAGCATCTAAGTCAGAACCAAATTTAGCAAATGCTTCCAATTCACGGAATTGAGCTTGGTCTAACTTTAATGTACCGGATACTTTCTTCATCGATTTGATCTGTGCGTTACCTCCTACACGAGATACCGAAATACCTACGTTAATTGCAGGACGAACCCCAGAGTTGAATAAATCAGACTCTAAGAAAATCTGACCATCGGTAATCGAAATTACGTTGGTTGGAATATAGGCAGATACGTCGCCGGCTTGGGTTTCGATAATTGGCAAAGCAGTTAAAGATCCCCCACCTTTTACGATTGGTTTTAACGATTCTGGTAAATCGTTCATGTTTTTAGCAATATCGTCATCTGCAATAACTTTTGCAGCTCTTTCTAACAAACGAGAGTGTAAGTAAAATACATCTCCTGGGTAAGCTTCACGTCCTGGCGGTCTTCTTAACAACAATGATACCTCACGGTATGCTACTGCTTGCTTTGACAAGTCATCATAAATAATCAAAGCAGGACGACCTGTATCACGGAAATACTCCCCGATAGCAGCACCCGCCATTGGAGCATATACTTGCATTGGAGCTGGGTCAGAAGCATTTGCAGCAACAATCACAGTGTATGCCATTGCTCCTTTGTCTTCTAAAGTTTTAGCAATACCTGCTACGGTTGAAGCTTTTTGTCCTACAGCAACGTAAATACAAAATACTGGTTGACCAGCATCGTAAAATTCTTTTTGGTTTAAGATGGTATCAATACAAACGGTAGTTTTACCGGTTTGACGGTCACCAATTACCAACTCTCTTTGCCCTCTTCCTACAGGAATCATGGCATCGATAGCTTTAATACCTGTTTGCAAAGGTTCGTTTACCGGCTGACGGTAAATTACCCCAGGAGCTTTACGCTCTAATGGCATTTCGTACAATTTTCCTCCGATAGGACCTTTTCCGTCAATTGGGTTTCCAAGAGTATCTACTACACGACCCACCATTTCTTCTCCAACTTTAAGAGAAGCAATTCTTTGGGTTCTTTTTACTGTAGATCCTTCTTTAATTCCGGTAGATGGCCCTAACAATACTACCCCTACATTGTCTTCTTCCAAGTTCAAAACGATGGCTTCCATACCGTTGTCAAACTGAACTAACTCTCCGTACTGAGCGTTAGACAATCCGTACACACGAGCAATACCGTCACCCACTTGTAATACAGTTCCTACTTCTTCTAAGGAAGCTCCGGCATCAATTCCGGATAATTGTTTCTTTAAAATTGCTGAAATTTCAGCAGGTTTAATTTCTGCCATTTTATGTAGATATTAATGGTGTTTAATTGATAATTTCTCTTTTAATTTCTTGTAAACGACTTGCTACAGAAGCATTTAATTGTTGGTCACCAACTCTTAAAATAAAACCTCCTATGATACTTTCATCCACTTTATGGTCTAAAACTACTTGGTGGGAAGTCATTTGTTTTGCCTTTTCCAAAACTTGTTTCTCCAATTCTGCTGTCATCGGAATAGCAGTAGTAACTGTAGCTTTTACTATTCCGTTTTGTGCCAACAACAATTCTTGAAATTTTTGGGTAACGGCAAATAAAATGTCAAAACGTTTGTTTTGGTATAACAACTCAAACAACGCATTGGTTTCTTTTTGTGCTTGTGGAAACACTTCTAATAAAGCGTTTCTTTTCATCTCTTGCTTAATCACAGGATTGGTCAAAAACATTTGTAAATCTTTACTTTGTTTCCAAGCATCCTGCATCAAAGTCATATCCGAATTCACTTTTTCTGTGGTTCCGTTTTGGTTAGCCAATTCTAAAATGGCTTTGGCATATCTAACAGCTGCTCTTGACATGAATGCTAGGTATTAGTTTAATTTGGTTTCAGCCAACATTTTTTCTACCAACTGGGCATGAGCTTGTTTATCGCTCAACTCTTTACGCAACAATTGCTCTGCAATTTGTAAAGAGAACTCAGAAACTTGGTTCTTCAATTCAGCCATCGCAGCATTTTTCTCTGCTTCAATAGCTTGCTTGGCTTGTACAATCATTTGCTCTCCTTGGTGAGCAGCTTCATTTTTTGCATCTGCAATCATTTTCTCTTTCATTTCTCTTGCTTCTTTCAACATAGCATCTCTTTCAGCTCTAGCTTCTTGCAATAATTTTTCGTTATCTGACTTCAAATTTTGCATTTCTTTTTTGGCATTCTCTGCAGATTGTAAGGCATCTTTGATGCCTTCTTCTCTTTCTGTGATAGAATTCATGATAGGTTTCCAAGCATATTTTACCATCAAAACGATCAAAATAATCATGATGATTAACTGCCAGAAAAATAATCCAAAACCAAAATCGTTAATTAGTTTCTCCATTATAAATGAATTAAATGATATAGTGTTTGCAAATAAATTTTAGTAAAAAAACTCTGGGGTACACCAACCGTGTAAACCAGAGTTTAGTTTTTTTAAGCTTTACCTAAGATCAAGGCAGCAAATGCCAAACCTTCAAGTAACGCTGCGATAATAATCATCGCAGTTTGAATTTTTCCTGCAGCTTCTGGCTGACGAGCGATAGCATCCATAGCAGAACCCCCGATTTTTCCTAAACCTAAACCGGCTCCGATTACTACTAATCCTGCACCTACTAACATTGGAATGTTCATGATAAATATATATAAAAATTAAACTTCAATTAATTAATGATGCTCCTCGTGGTGATGGTCTTGTACTGCCATACCGATAAATAAAGAAGACAACATGGTAAATATAAATGCTTGCAAAAATGCTACTAACAATTCGATAACAGAGATAAACAAAGTCAATGCTAATGAAATTGGCAAATCGGCAGCTAAATTCTTTCCAACAAAAATCATGGCAATCAAACTCATGATTACAACGTGACCAGCAGTTATGTTGGCATACAAACGTACCAACAAAGCAAATGGCTTGGTTAATGTTCCTAATAATTCTATTGGAGCTAAGATGATTTTCATAGGAACAGGCACCCCTGGCATCCAGAAGATGTGTCCCCAATAATCTTTATTCGCACTAAATTGTGTGATTACATAAGTAAACAAGGCCAAACAAACTGTGATAGCGATATTTCCGGTAACGTTGATTCCTAGTGGAGTCATCCCTAACAAGTTCAACAACCAAATAAAGAAAAATACAGTTAGTAAATACCCCATGTATTTGCGGTATTTTTTTTCTCCAATATTTGGGATGGCAACCTCATCGCGAATGAAAATGATTAATGGCTCTAAAATTCTACCAAAACCAGTTGGAATTGGCCCTCTTTTATAGGATTTAGCCAAGGAAGTAAACATGAATAACAACATGATGGACACCAACAACATAGAAACCACATTTTTGGTGATGGAAAAATCTAATGGCTTGGCATTGGTTGGATGGTGGTGATCGTCGTAAGTAATAGTTCCTTCCGCATCGGTTTTATATATTTTCCCGTGGTATAATTTGTAGTAATTTCCATCTACCCCAGCAACAGTTTCTCCGTGATGAAATTTACCAGACGAAAACACTTTTAATCCATTGTCCCATAAAATAACAGGCAACGAAAAGCCATAGTGCTTTCCGGTAGCTTCGTCTGAAAAGAAAGTAAAATCGTGAGAATCTTGTAAATGGTGCTCAATAAAAGCAGTAATTTTATTTCCTCCTTCTTCGTGATTTTCATGATGCTCTACTTCTTCTGTGGTAGTTGCCACAACAGGAGTTTCCGTTGAAGCTATTGAATCATTAACCGATTGGGCTTGAACAGTTAACACTGCTAAAAGAGTGCAAAACAACGAGAGTAAACGTAAACGGTTTTTGAAAATCATCATACCTATAAAAAATACTTAAAATTAGGTCCTTAAAAATTTGTGCAAAGGTACATTT
>CAZAHJ010000006.1:0-51586 GCA_964485115.1 uncultured Flavobacterium sp. | reverse complement strand
ATGTCACCGCCTTCTTCAACCCTTCATCAATCGATGAAGGGTTTTTTGTTTTAATAAATATACAAAGAATCCTTATGTATATTAATAAATGAAATTATAGAAATGCATAAATGGATTCTAATTTAATACCTCTTGAACCTTTGATAAGGATAGTTTTAAAGGTAATGTCATTTAAAATATTTGAATTAATTAGTTGGTTAACATTTTCAAAAAATGTAAAATTCGGAAATTTATATTTTAAACATTCAAAATTAACTCCAACTAAATATGCGTTAAGATTTAAGTCATTAATTATTTTTAAAATATTTTCATGCTCTTTTTTTGATGAGTTTCCTAATTCAAACATATCTCCCAAAATACATAATTTTTCATTTTCAGCTTTAAGTTGATAAAATTCTTTTATAGCATGCTGCATGCTTGATGGGTTTGCATTGTACGCATCAAGTATTAATTGATTTTTTGAAGTTACTTTCCACTGAGATCTATTGTTTGTAGGAAAGTAATTTTCAATTGCAATTTTGATTTCTTGGTCTGGAATATTAAAATGTTTCCCTATTAAAATTGCATACATAATATTTTGCGCATTGTAGCTACCAAATAAATTACTTTTTATTTTATTTTTAAGATATATAATCTCAACTTTTTCCGATTGGTTGTTTATTTGATAATTCAAGAAATTAGAAAAAGGATCTAAGGAAAATCCTTTTTTATAGGGGTAATCTTTTAATATTTCTACTTGTTTTGAATCGTCGGCATTATAAAAAATAGTGCCTTTTGTAACGAATATATTTTTGTATAGCTCAGTTTTTCCTTTAATAACGCCTTCTTCTCCACCAAACCCTTCCAAATGTGCTTTTCCAAAGTTTGTGATTAAACCAAAATTTGGCTGGCATAAATCACTTAAAAATTCAATTTCCTTTTGATGATTGGCACCCATTTCTACAATACCAATTTCTAAATCTAACGGAAAGGAAAGTAATGTTAGTGGAACTCCTATATGGTTATTTAGATTTCCAATAGTAGCTTTAGTTTTAAATTTTTTGGATAAAACCGATTGAACCAATTCTTTAGTGGTTGTTTTACCATTGCTCCCAGTTAAACCAATAATTGGAAAATCAAATTGTTTTCGATGGTATTTTGCTAATTCTTGCAAGGTTTGTAAACTGTCTTTAACTAACAATGTATTCGGAAGTTCAGCGTATGCAACGTCATCAATAACAACCATTTTTGCCCCTTTTTCTAAAGCAAGTTTTGTAAATTGGTTGCCATTAAAGTTTGGCCCTTTTAAAGCAAAAAATAGGTTATCAGGTTCTATTTTTCGCGTATCTGTAGTAACTCCACTGGAATTTAAAAAAGCTTGATATAATTGGTCTATTTTTCCCATATTTTTTTATTCATAAAAAAAGCCCTAAAAAGGGCTCTTGTTTGAAATTATTTTGCTTTTGGCTTCCCTCTAGCAGTTTTTTTATTTGATTTTGGGCCTACTTTTGACATGGCGCATCTAAATCCGATATCATCTGTTGCCATATCTTGAGAAAAGAATCTTCTTTGGGAAGGATCTAACCAATAAGCTCTATCTCTCCAAGAACCTCCTTTGTATACTCTTACATTGTCATCAATTAAAGTAGTTCTTTTAGCTGATCTGTCATACTTTCTTACCATCAATCCAATACTATCTGAAGTAACTTGATGAATAGGAGAGTTGTACATTCTTTTATTGTCTTTTAATTCTAAATTAGCATCTTCATTGTCTCCACCACCAAATTTATAGTATTTTGAAGACTGCTTGTCACCATCTCTATAATTTCTGTTGTCACTTCTGTCGAAATTTTGTCTTAAATAGGTTTCATTTTCATCTACAGGAATTTGTGCAATTTGACCTGGTAAGTTTCTAGCGATAACTTTTCCATTAGATAAAGTATCGTATTTAATATTATCTTTCGTTACTAATTCAATTTTACCGTCCTCTCCAATTTTGTTCTTAAAGTAAACATTGCCTCTATAGTAATTAAAATCATTGGCTTCATCATCTACAATAGGTCTGTAAACATCAGCAACCCATTCATTAACATTTCCAGCCATATCATACAGACCAAAATCGTTTGGTGGATATGATTTTACAACTTGTGTAATGTCAGCCCCATCATCAGACCAACCTGCAATTCCGCCATAATCTCCTTTACCTTGTTTATAATTGGCCAATTGATCTCCTCTCATTTGACGATTTCCGGCTCTGGTATACATTCCTGACCACGGATATTTCTTTTGACCTTTATAAAGGTTGTACTCTCTGTTTCCAACATTTGCAACAGCAGCATATTCCCATTCCGCTTCTGTAGGTAATCGATAATCAGGTAAAAACACACCTGAAGACCTAGTTGCATAAACCCCTTTTGCATTAGGTTTTGAACGTCCTCTTTTTCCTTTTAACACAATTTGATCATCACCTCCATAAGTTAAGGTAGGAGCATTTATATAGGTTTCAGTACTAAATGTTTTATCAGCCGTAACATCTAAAACTTTTGCATCTCTTTTTAAATAACCTTCTCTTTCAAGAACATTCTCATTTACACGTTCAGTTCTCCATTTAGCATATTCCATCGCTTGTATCCAATTCACACCTACAACAGGGTAATTAGCATATGCAGGATGGCGTAAGTAATAATTGGTCATAGTTTCATTATAGCCTAATCGGTCTCTCCATACTAAAGTATCAGGCAAAGCACCATAATAAATAGATTTGTAGTTTTCTTCTTTTGGATCAAAAACTCTCTTTACCCAATCCAAATATTCCGTATACATCATATTGGTAACTTCATGCTCATCCATATAAAAGGATTGAACGTGTTGTTGATTGGGCATGTTGTTAAAATCATGCATTACATCGTCTTGTACTTTACCCATTGTAAATGTACCCCCTTCAACAGCAACCATTCCTGGCGGAGTTTCTTGTTTTTTGTAATTAGAGGCAAATTGAAATCCTCCCTTTTTGTCGTTGATTTTCCACCCAGTAGCAGAAGAGGTGTTTTTAGAGCTGTTCTTTTTACCACAACTCACAAATCCAACCATTAACAATAAACTTAATAAAAGTCTAACGGTCATAATCTTGTTTCGTTTCATTATTTGAAATAGGTCAATTTTAGGCACGCAATATAGCAATAATGCATTACATTGCAACATAAATTTTAGGTTACTATGGAAAATTATTTCCAAATAGAAACTATATAACGAATTGGGTTAATTTTTATTGTTTTTATAACTTAAGATATCGCTTTTACAATATATTTTTGCTAATATCGTTTCATTGAACATGAAGAGTTTTCGTCTTTTATTTTTTGTTTTCATTTATATTGTATCCAATGCTCAACAGAGTTTTGATATAAATTTAGATTGGAAATTACAAAACTACACTACAACTAACCAAGAATTTTTACTTCCTATGTTTGAAGTAAAAAATTTTTATTTCGATGAAGGTATCGGTCAGGTATTTTACCAAAACCTAATCAAATCAGAGTCAATATTAGGAGAAAATAGTGTAACCATTGGTAAGTTTCAAACAGAAATTGTTGCTTCTACAGATTTGGGGAGCATAAAAGTTTCTGAAATCCCATCAAAATTTACGTACCAAGTTTCCAATGTTACAGAAAGAGATCAAATTTCTCATTGGATACAATTCAATCCTTTTTTTAAGGAGAACAATCAAATTTATCGTGTTAAAAATATTTCATTTAATTATGTTTTAGAGAGTTCAAATCAAAACAAGCCAACTTTATTGAATTTTCAAGGAATTTCTAATTCGGTTTTAAGAACAGGTGAATGGTATCGATTTTTTGTAGAAAAATCAGGAGTTTATAGAATCAACAGAAGTTTTTTGCAAAGTTTGGGGATGAATGTTAATGTTGATCCACGAAGAATTCAGCTTTTCGGTCATGGTGGAAAAATGTTACCACTTTCTAATGCAGTAAATTTTCCTACAGACCCACAAGAAATGACTATCAGGATTATTGGGGAAGAAGATGGTAGCTTTGATAATTCAGATTACATTTTAGTCTACTTAGAAGGCCATGATCAATGGTCACAAGAAAATTTTACCCATTTAAATTATTATAGCGACAAGGCTTACTATTACATTACATTAGGAAGCTCACACGGAAAAAGAATTCAAAATTACCAAGAGCCTACTGCTACCCCAACGGTTACAACCAATACTTTTGACGATTATCATTTTCACGAAAGAGACTTAGTAAATATTGGAAGATTGGGAAGAAGATGGTTTGGTGAACAATTCGGAATTCAAAACAATTACTCTTTTACATTCAATATTCCTAATATAGATAATTCTGAGCCAATTCAAGCACAAGTTCGAATGGCATCTGCGGCAACTTCCTCAACTTCTTTAGTAATTAGAGCTAACGGAACCGAAGTGGCTAATGCTACTTTAGTTGGAACAGGAACCGTGAGTCCTCCTTATTATGTAGATACTCCTATTAACTTTACCATCAACGCACAAAGTAATATCGACTTACAATTGGCATTTACCAATAATGGTGTGCCAAATGCTAGAGTTTTTTTGGATTTTATTACACTAAGAGCAAAGCGATTTTTAGCGGGAGGAAACCAACAATACCATATTCAGTCTCAACAATTAGATTTTGGAAATGGTGTGGTGCAAATGAATTTTCAAAATACCCAAAATTTGATTGATATATGGGATATTTCAGACATTTACAATGTTTCGGCTATTGCAATCAATGGGAATAGTTCTTTTGGTTTTAAAGCGATTCAAGGTCAAGGGAAAAGATTTGTAGCAGTACATCAATCGGACTTTTTAACCCCACAAAGAGAGTCGAATGCAAGGGTAGTCAACCAAAACTTAAAAGGCACTATTTTTCAAAATAATGGACAATTTCAAGACATTGATTATTTGATTATCACTCCAAGAAATTTAAGGTCGGAAGCTCAACGATTGGCTAATTTTCATCAAAACACCAACCAAATGGTGGTAAGGATAGTAGATTTAGAGAGTATTTACCAAGAATTTTCATCTGGCAGACAAGATATTTCTGCCATTAGAAATTTTGTTCGTTATGTGTATTGGAATGCCTCGGTGCCTTCAAATAGAGTCAAATTTTTGAATTTATTTGGAGATGCTTCATTCGATTTTAAAAACAGAGTTCCTGCAAGCATCAACACCAATATTGTTCCGATATATCATGCAATTAATGGCAACACCACCGGAATAAGCTCTTTTATGTCCGATGATTTTTATGGTTATATGGATGCTAATGAAGGTAATTTAGATCAGTTTTTTCCGAACGGAATTGATATTGCTGTTGGAAGGATGCTTGTTTCAAACACCATGCAAGCAAAAGAAATGGTAAATAAGGTTATTGATTACCATGATGAAAAATCTTATGGCAGATGGCGGAACAACTTGGTGGTAATTTCTGATGATACTGACAAACCTTCAGATGCTTCCTTACAATCAAGAATGAACCAAGCAGCAGATGTGATTGTTGCAGAAAAGCCATTTTTTAATATGGCCAAAATATTTTTAGATGCATATCAACAAGAAACTTCAGCTGGAGGGCAGCGATACCCCAAAGCCAGAGAGGACTTTAAAAATGCATTTGAAAACGGTACTTTGGTAATCAATTATCTTGGTCATGGAGGTGAAGAAGGTTTGGCAGCAGAGCGAGTATATGAGAAAAGTGATGGGCAAAATTTTTCAAACAAATTCAGATATCCGTTATTTATCACACTCACATGTGAGTTTTCACGTTTTGATAATCCATACCGACCCACCGCAGGAGAATATACTTATTGGAATCCGAATGGAGGAGCTATTGCAATGATTACCACCACACGAGAAATTGGCCAAATTACCGCAGAAAATGCCAATTTTGTATTAAATGAGTATTTGTTTGGTTACGGAGCTTCCAACGAAGTAGCTAGCATGGCAGAAGCACTGAGAAGAACTAAAAATAGTTTTGGGAATTCTAGTTTAAGGGTAATTTCATTTATAGGTTGTCCAGCGACCAAATTGGCAATTCCGAAACCAAAAATTATCATCACAAAAGTAAACGATGTGCCTTTGGCACAATCCAATACGGTATTAAATGCCTTATCTAGTGTGAAATTATCAGGTGAAGTTCGCGATGAATCAGGCAACCAACTTTTAACTAATTATAACGGACAGTTGGCAGTACAAGTATTTGATAAAAACAGAACTGCTATTACATTGAACAACGATTTTTTGAGTCCCCAAATCAATTTTAATATTTTAGGGGAAACCATTTTTAGAGGTAATGCTACTGTAACTAACGGAGTATTTGAATTTTCGTTTGTTGTGCCAAGAGATATTAGGGTAAATGTTGGTAATGGAAGGGTAAGTTTATATGCCAAGACGTCTAATCCATCTTTGCAAAACCAAACAGGTTATGAACTTGGAATTCAAGTAGGAGGTGTTAATGTAAACGCTCCGGTAGATAACATTGCCCCAACGGCAAGACTATATATGAATGATGAAACTTTTATTAACGGAGGAATAACCAATAATAACCCAATTTTTTTAGCAAACATGGAGGATGATAGTGGAATGAACACTGTTGGAGGTATTGGTCATGACATGGTTGCAATTTTAGATGGTGATGAAAGCAATCCAATTATTATGAATGATTTTTACGAGGCTGATGCAGACGATTTTACCAAAGGAAGCGTTCGATTTCCTTTTAGAAATTTAGAAAAAGGATTACACCATATTAAATTTACTGCATGGGATACCCATAACAATCCAGTTACGTCTGAATTAAATTTTGTAGTAACAGGAGAGGATCAAATTACATTATCTAATGTGTTAAATTACCCCAATCCGTTTGTGAGTTATACCCAATTTTGGTTTAGTCACGATAGGCCTTTTGAGCCTTTAGATGTTCAAGTACAAATTTTTACCGTAACAGGTAAAGTGGTAAAAACCATCAATCAAACTGTGATAACAGAAGGATTTTTGTCTAGAGAAATTACTTGGGATGGCAGAGACGACTTTGGAGATAAAATAGGAAAAGGGGTTTATATTTACCGGTTAAAAATTAAATCGACATTAACCAATAAAATTTCTGAAAAAGTAGAAAAATTGGTGATTCTATAATAATAATTTTATATTTGCTTTCCATGTTTAGTATACACTAACACAATAATTATTATTTGTGTAAGTTATCATGATGACATTAGCTAGTTTCACTTTTTATGAAAAAAAATATTTTAATAACATTATTGTTGTTTACTTCAGTAGTTTCATTTGCTCAAAACCAAGATAGTAGAGTAATTACCACCGGAGTTCCGTTTTTATTGATTGCAGCAGATGCTCGTTCAGGAGGGATGGGAGATCAAGGAGTAGCAACATCTCCAGATGCTTTTTCACAACAGTGGAATCCAGCAAAGTATGCATTTGCAAATGAAAAAGTTGGGATTACTGCTAGTTACATCCCATATTTGGTTGAGTTAGCCAATGATATTTCTTTGGCTCAAATAACCTATTATAATCGCATCAATGATAGAAGTGCTTTTGCAGGAAGTTTGCGTTACTTTAGTCTAGGTCAAATTGAACTACGTCAAGATTTTGATAGTCCAGTTACCATTGTAAAACCTAATGAATTAGCATTAGATGCTTCTTATTCACTTAGACTAGGCGATCGATTTTCTATGGCTGTTGCCGGTAGATATATTCGCTCACAATTACGAATTCAAGATGTGAATAACGATGCTTCTGCAGCCAATGCCTTTGCAGTAGATATTTCGGGTTACTATCAGTCAGAAGAAATTGCGTACAACACTTTTAACGGTCGATGGAGAGCAGGTTTTAACTTTCAAAATTTAGGACCAAAAATTAGTTATGATTTCGATCAAAACGATTTTAATGCTAATTTCTTACCTTCTAACTTGAAAATTGGAGGCGGATTCGACTTTATTTTAGATGATTACAATAAGGTCGCAGTTAATCTTGAGTTAAATAAATTATTGGTTCCTACACCACCACAAGTTACCGATGTAAATGGAGATGGTGTGGTGGATAGCCAAGATGCTGCTGAAGTTTTTAACGATTACAGAAGCACCAATTGGTTTTCAGGAATATTTCAGTCATTTGGCGATGCGCCAGGTGGATTTAAAGAAGAGTTACAAGAAGTAACTTGGGCTTTAGGAGCAGAGTATATGTACCAAGATTCTTTTGCGTTTAGATTAGGATATTTTAACGAAAGTGAATTAAAAGGAGCAAGAAAGTTCTTTTCATTAGGAGCAGGTTTTAAATACAATGTAGTAAAAGTGGATGTTTCTTACTTGTTCTCTGCATCTAAAGTGAGAAATCCGTTAGAAAACACCTTGCGTTTTTCACTAACATTTAATTTTGGTGATTCTTACGATGAATATTAAACTTAAAAACAATATGAAATACAACTCCAAAAGTTCCAATGCTTTTGGAGTTTTTTGTCTATAAACAGTTTATGAGAGAAATTACATTACAAACTACTTTTGTTGAATTTGACGAATTGCAAGAATTGCCAATTCAGGTTAAAGATTTAATGTTGTTGGCAATAGAAGTTCGGAAAAAAGCTTATGCCCCATATTCTAACTTTCAAGTTGGTGCAGCTATTTTGTTAGAAAACCACCAAATAGTAACCGGATCTAACCAAGAAAATGCTGCATTTCCTTCCGGATTATGTGCAGAGAGAGTGGCAATTTTTCAGGCAGGTAGCTTGTACCCAGACCAAAAAATTAAAATTATTTGTATTTCAGCAAGCTCTATCGAAAAGCCTGTTCTTGAACCAATACCTCCTTGTGGTGCTTGTAGACAGAGTATTGCAGAATACGAACAAAAGCAACAAGAAAAAATTGAAATTTATTTTATGGGTGCAGCCGGTAAAGTTTTAAAAACAAATTCGCTTAAAGATTTGTTGCCTTTGTCGTTTGATAAAAAGTTTCTTTAATTCTAAAACGTTTTCGTAAAAAAGTTTTAGAATTTAAGGTCTGTTTAATTTTTACATGTTATACAGAAGTTTTAATTTTGCATTTCGATTTTTAAGCAACTTTTGTGGATTAATTGACAATCATTCAAAAAAATACCAAATATAATATAACTGCTGTGTAAACGGCATCTTAAAACTACTGACAAATGAAACCTATTACCAAAGAAGTTTACCTAAAATGGTATGAAGAAATGCTCTTCTGGAGAAAATTTGAAGACCGTTTAGCAGCTTTATACATCCAACAAAAAGTAAGAGGATTTTTGCATTTATACAACGGACAAGAAGCAGTATTAGCAGGTGCTTTGCATGCCATGGACTTGTCTAAAGACAAAATGATTACAGCGTATCGTAACCACGTACAGCCAATTGGGATGGGAGTAGATCCGAGAAGAGTAATGGCCGAATTGTTAGGAAAAGCAACAGGTACTTCAAAAGGATTAGGTGGATCGATGCATATTTTTTCCAAAGAACATGGGTTTTATGGAGGTCACGGAATTGTAGGTGCTCAAATTCCGGTAGGAGCTGGAATGGCATTTGCAGAAAAGTATTTAAAAACAGGTGGTGTGTCATTAACTTACTTTGGAGATGGTGCTGCACGTCAGGGGTCATTACATGAAGCATTTAATATGGCCATGTTGTGGAAACTTCCGGTAGTATTTATTTGTGAAAACAACGGATATGCCATGGGAACATCGGTGGAGAGAACAGCTAACCACACCGATGTTTGGAAACTTGGTTTAGGTTACGAAATGCCTTGCGGACCGGTAGATGGAATGAATCCGGTTAAAGTTGCTGAAGCAATGCACGAAGCTATTGAAAGAGCTCGTAGAGGTGATGGACCAACTTTCTTAGAAATGAAAACTTATCGCTACAGAGGTCACTCCATGTCAGATGCACAACACTACCGTACCAAAGACGAAGTGGAAGAGTACAGAAAAATTGACCCTATTACCCAAGTGTTAGACATTATCAAAAACAAAGGGTATGCTAAAGATGCAGAAATTGAAGTAATAGACCAAAGGGTAAATGATTTGGTAGACGAATGCGAAAAATTTGCAGAAGAGTCGCCTTATCCAGATTTATCTGTGATGTATGACGTAGTGTACGAACAAGAAAATTATCCATTTTTACCTCATAAATTGTAAGCATTATGGCAAAAGTAATTACCATGCCACGTTTGAGTGATACCATGACCGAAGGGGTAGTGGCTAGTTGGCTTAAGCAAGTTGGCGATACGATTAAACAAGGAGACATTTTAGCGGAAATTGAAACCGATAAAGCAACCATGGAATTCGAAAGTTTTCATGATGGTGTTTTGTTGTATATTGGAGTGCAAGTTGGAGAAACTGCTCTCGTAGATTCTCTTTTGGCTATTATTGGTCAAGTTGGAGAGGATATCTCTTCTTTGCTAAACAATTCTTCAAGTAATATTGTAACAGAACAAAATACTGCAGAAAGCACCACTTCTGAAATTGCACCACCTACTAAAACAAATGAGATACCAGCAGGAGTAAAAGTGGTTACCATGCCACGTTTGAGTGATACCATGACAGATGGTACTGTGGCAAAGTGGTTAAAAAAAGTGGGAGATGTAGTAAAACAAGGAGATATTTTGGCTGAAATTGAAACAGACAAAGCTACTATGGAGTTTGAAAGTTTCAATGGAGGAACCTTATTGTATATTGGAGTACAAGAAGGGCAAACGGCCCCGGTAGATAGTATTTTAGCTGTTTTAGGTCCGGCTGGTACCGATGTTAGCGGGGTGGTTGCAGGTTTTTCAGCAGGAGTAGCAAATGCTTCTCCAGCAAAAGAAGAAGCTCCAGCAGTACAAGCCCCAATGATTACTTCAAATGAGTCTTCTGTAGAAGTTACTACCAATAACGATAGAGTATTTGCTTCTCCTTTAGCTAAAAAAATAGCCAAAGAAAAAGGAGTGCAACTTTCTCAAATTAAAGGAACCGGAGAAAACGGTAGAATTACCAAGAAAGATGTGGAACAATTCCATGCTCCAGCAGCTGTAACCCAAGCACCAGTTGCTGCTGCTTCAAATGTAGAAGCTGCAACTCCTGTAAAACCATTTGTGCCAGCAGGAGAAGAGTTTACGCAAGAAGTGAAAAATTCGCAAATGCGTAAAACCATTGCAAAACGTTTGAGCGAATCTAAATTTACTGCTCCGCATTATTATTTAACCATCGAAATTAGAATGGACAAAGCCATGGCTTCTCGTGAAGTAATTAATGGTTTGCCTGATACCAAAGTTTCTTTCAATGACATGGTAATCAAAGCTTGTGCCATGGCATTGAAAAAGCATCCACAAGTGAACTCGCAGTGGAAAGACGATGCCATGATGTTGCACCACCATGTACACGTTGGTGTTGCAGTTGCTGTTGAAGATGGTTTGGTGGTTCCGGTACTAAAATATGCCGATCAAATGAGTTTGACCCAAATTGGTGCTCAGGTAAAAGAAATGGCAGGAAAAGCAAGAAACAAAAAATTACAACCTCAAGAAATGGAAGGAAGTACTTTTACAGTATCTAACTTAGGAATGTTTGGTATCCAATCATTTACTTCCATCATCAACCAGCCAAACTCTGCAATTTTATCGGTAGGTGCTATTGAACAAAAACCGGTAGTGGACAACGGACAAATTGTGGTTGGAAATACCATGACGGTAACTTTGGCTTGTGACCACCGAACAGTAGATGGTGCAACCGGTGCACAGTTTTTACAAACTTTAAGAAGTTATATCGAAAATCCGGTAACTATGTTGGCATAGTTTGGATAAAACGATCATTATAAACAGAAATCCACCTCAAAAGGGTGGATTTTTTACTGCTTATCGCTTGCTATTAATTAGTATTTTCTAAACATTTCGTTGTCTGATTCCTCGTAGGTAATTTGTACCTTTGCACCTTATTTTGCAAATTCAAGTATGAATCGGTTTTTTTCGGTTGGTTTTTGGGAAACCATCGCTAGAATTATTTTGCGTAATCGCATCACCATTTTAGCAATTATTGTTGCTTTAACTGCGTGGATGGCCATGCAATGGAAGCACATGCGTTTTTCCTACACCGAAGCCAATCTACTTCCAAAGGACCACCCGGTAAACAGTGATTATGAAGCCTTTTTAAAAGTTTTTGGGGAGGAAGGAAATCTTATTGTTTTAGGAATGCAAGATGAAAAATTTTGGGAAGTAAAAAATTTTGAAGCTTGGCAGCAATTCGTGCAAAAATTACAAGATGCTAAAGAGGCAACTTCTGTTATTTCCATTGATCAACTGTACGTGCTGCAAAAAGATACGTTACAAGAAAAATTGGTAGCCAAACCTTTTTTGGACCAAACCAAAATAAGTACAGCCAAGTATCTTTCGGAAAAAGAAAACGAATTATACCAAAAGCTTCCTTTTTATGAAGGATTGATTTATAATGCCAAATCTAAAACCATTCGTTCTGCGGTATATTTAGATAAGGCAATTGTGAATACGGAAGCACGAAAAATATTTATCGATTCCGTGTTAATTCCAGAAAAAGAAAAATTTGAGAAAAATACTGGCATAAAACTTCGTGTTTCCGGGATGCCTTATGTGCGGACTTTAAATTCGCAAAATATTATTGATGAAATTGGTTTATTTGTACTGGGAGCTCTGCTAGTAACCTCTATCATTTTCTTTTTCTTCTTCCGAAGTTTTAGGGCAACTTTTATCTCTATGTGTGTGGTAATTGTTGGGGTGATGTGGGCTTTTGGCACCTTAGGTTTGTTTAAGTATGAAATCACGGTTTTAACTGCAATTATTCCGCCATTAATTATCGTAATCGGAATTCCGAATTGCATTTTTCTAATCAATAAATACCAACAAGAAGTCAATAATCATGGCAACCAAGCCAAGTCGTTACAAAGAGTAGTTTCTAAAATTGGAAACGCTACCTTAATGACCAACTTAACCACAGCTTCTGGTTTTGCAACCTTTATGTTTACCAATAGCCAGTTGTTAAAAGAGTTTGGTATTGTTGCTTCTATCAATATTGTAGCGTTGTTTTTATTGTGCATTACCGTAATTCCAATCATATATAGTTTTATGCCTTTGCCCAAAGAGCGTCATTTGCAACATTTAAATAAAAAATACATTGCAAGTTTGGTGAAGTGGTTTGAGCATGTGGTAAAAAACAAAAATGTTACGGTTTATGTAGTATCTGTTATTTTATTGATTTTTAGCATTATTGGAATTTACCAAATCCGAATTTCCGGAAGTTTGATAGAGGACATGCCTCGTAAAGCAGACTTCTTTAAAGACATTCGTTTTTTTGAACAAGAGTTTGAAGGCATCATGCCTTTGGAAATTTTAATCGATACCAAAAAAGACAAAGGAGTACAAAAAATGAATGTACTCAAACGAATGGATCGATTACAAGAAACCATTGACGACATTCCGGAACTCTCTAAATCAATGTCGGTTGTCAATTTGGTGAAATACGGAAAACAGGCTTATTACAACGGTAACCCCGAATATTATGAATTGCCTACTTCGCAAGAAGTCAGTTTTATTTTGCCATATGTGAAAAACAGCACCGAAGGCAATACCCAAAATTTAATGAAAACCTATGTGGATTCAACAGGCAGATATGCCAGAATTACTACGTTTATGAAGGATATTGGTACCGATAAAATGGAGGGAATTCAAGAAGAATTGAAAGAGCTCATTGCAAAAGAGTTTCCAAGGCCACAATTTGAAGTAGCTATTAGCGGTAAAGCATATTTGTTTCAAAAAGGCACAAAGTATTTGATTGATAATTTACTAGTTTCCTTATTACTAGCCATTTTACTAATTTCTTTGTTTATGGCTTACTTGTTCCGATCGTTTAAAATGATTGTAATTTCTTTGGTACCAAACTTATTACCATTGTTGTTAACTGCCGGAATTATGGGGTATTTTGGTGTGCCATTAAAGCCATCTACCATTTTAGTATTTAGTATCGCTTTTGGTATTTCGGTGGATGATACCATTCACTTTTTAGCAAAGTATCGTCAGGAGCTCAAAGCCAATAATTGGAGAATTAGAAAATCGGTTTTTAATGCCCTTCGCGAAACTGGGGTGAGCATGTTTTACACTTCCATTGTGTTGTTTTTTGGATTTTCTGTTTTCATGATTTCCAGCTTTGGAGGTACGGTAGCATTGGGTGGTTTGGTTTCATTAACCTTAGTTTTTGCCATGTTATCTAATTTAATTTTACTTCCGGTATTATTGTTGTCTTTAGAAAAAACCATTGCTAACGAAAAAGAATTTATAGAACCAAAAATTGACATTCTTCCGGAAAATGATTCCGAAGATTCCCTCTAACCAAGTATATTTGTATAATAAAATTGAACTTATGAAGCATGTTATAACTGTACAAGAAGCATTAACTAAAATTCCGGTAACCTCAGAAGTAACTGTAAAAGGTTGGGTAAGAACTTTTAGAAACAACCAGTTTATTGCCTTAAATGATGGTTCTACCATACATAATATCCAGTGTGTTGTTGATTTTGAAAGCACACCAGAATCTTTGTTAAAAAGAATCACTACTGGAGCAGCTATAGAAGTCTTCGGGGTTTTGGCAGAAAGCCAAGGGAAAGGACAAAATGTAGAAATACAAGCAAAGAATGTGATTGTGCACGGAGATTCTGACCCAGAAAAATATCCGATGCAACCTAAAAAACATTCCTTAGAATTTTTACGTGAAAACGCACATTTGCGAATTCGAACCAATGCTTTTGGAGCCATCATGCGTTTGCGTTCCTCATTAGCATTTTCGGTACACCAATACTTTAACCAAAAAGGATTCTTTTACGTAAACACTCCAATCATCACCGGAAGTGATGCAGAAGGTGCTGGAGAAATGTTTAGGGTAAGTACTTTGCCTTTGAACAACGCTCCTTTAAAAGAAGATGGGGCTATCAATTTTAAAGAAGATTTTTTTGGAAAAGAAACCAATTTAACCGTTTCCGGACAGTTAGAAGCCGAAACTTATGCCATGGGCTTAAGTAAAGTGTATACTTTCGGGCCAACTTTTAGAGCTGAAAATTCCAATACTTCTCGTCATTTGGCTGAGTTTTGGATGATTGAACCGGAAGTAGCTTACAACGACTTAGATGCCAACATGGATTTGGCAGAAGATTTTATCAAATATGTGATTGGATATGTAGTAGAAAAACACGAAGACGATTTAAAATTTTTAGAACAACGTTTGTTGGAAGAAGAAAAGTCAAAACCTCAGGCGGAGCGAAGTGAAATGACTTTGTTAGAAAAATTAAACTTTGTATTGCAAAACAACTTTAAGCGAGTTAGTTATACCGAGGCCATCGATATTTTAAAAAATTCCAAGCCAAACAAAAACAAAAAATTCCAATTTTTAATTGACGAATGGGGAGCTGATTTACAAAGTGAACACGAACGCTATTTGGTAGAAAAACACTTTAAGTGTCCGGTGATATTGTTTGATTACCCAGCCAACATCAAAGCATTTTACATGCGTTTAAATGAAGATGGCAAAACTGTAAGAGCCATGGATATTTTATTTCCTGGTATTGGAGAAATTGTTGGAGGGTCACAAAGAGAAGAACGTTACGAAGTGTTGGTAGAAAAAATGAAAGCTTTGGGTATAGATGAAGAAGAATTGTGGTGGTATTTAGATACCCGTAAATTTGGTACTTGTGTGCACTCTGGTTTTGGATTAGGATTCGAAAGATTGGTGTTATTTGTAACCGGAATGACCAATATTCGCGATGTAATTCCTTATCCAAGAACTCCACAAAACGCTGAATTTTAATCGAAAACAACCATACCATTTTAGGTTAGTGCTAGCATGCTCAAACAAAATTTACAACTCAAACTAAGTCAAAAACTATCTCCTCAACAAATTCAGTTGATGAAGTTGATCCAATTGCCTACCCAAGCATTGGAGCAACGAATTAAAGAGGAAATGATAGACAATCCGGCTTTGGAAGGAGCATCGATGGAAGAAACCTATGAAGAGGATTCTTATGAAGAGGATTACAATGAGTTTGAAGAAGATAGCGATCACATTGATGCGGAAGACATCAACATTGATGAGTATTTAAGTGATGATGAAATTCCGGATTACAAAACCCAAAGCAATAATTATTCTGACGATGATGACGAAAGAGAAATACCAGTGGTTGCCACAGCTACCTTTCATCAGGATTTGTTGCAACAACTAAATACTTTTATTTTAGAAGAAGAAGATCGTGTAATTGCAGAGTTTTTGGTAGGAAGTTTAGATGATGCTGGTTACTTGCGAAGAACCTCGCAAGAAATTGTAGATGATTTGGCTTTTACCCAAGGAGTTTACACCTCCGATGAGCACGTGGAAAAGGTATTACAAATAGTGCATCAATTAGAGCCATCGGGAGTAGGAGCAAGGGATTTGCAGGAGTGCTTGTTGTTACAATTAAAGCATAAAACCCCAACGGAGGCCACCGATTTAGCTATTGATGTTTTGCAAAATCAATTTGATGCATTTACCAAAAAACATTACGATAAGTTATTACAAAAATACGGGATTTCGCAAGAAACGCTTAAAAAAGCCATTGCAGAAATAGAAAAATTAAACCCAAAACCAGGTGGAACTTTTGCCGGAAGTGGTAAAAATACCGAACACATTGTTCCGGATTTTATCATTCGTGTGGTAGAAGATCAATTAGAATTGCATTTAAATAGCAGGAATGCACCAGAATTGTACGTTTCTAAAGACTACCAAGTGATGCTGCAAACCTATAAGCAAACCAATGAAAAATCAAATGCACAAAAAGATGCCGTGCAATTTATCAAACAAAAATTGGATGCTGCCAAATGGTTTATCGATGCCATTAAGCAACGTCAGGAAACTTTATATGTTACCATGAGTGCGATTATGGAATACCAAAAAGAGTATTTTTTAGATGGGGAAGAAACCAAGTTAAAACCCATGATTTTAAAAGATATTGCGGATATGGTTGGGTTGGACATATCTACCATTAGTCGTGTTGCTAATAGTAAATATGTTGATACTCCTTATGGAACCAAACTATTGAAAGATTTCTTTTCAGAAGCCATGAAAAACGCAGAAGGAGAAGATGTTTCTACCATCGAAATCAAAAAAATACTAGAGCAAGTGATTGAGCAAGAAGATAAAAACAAACCTTTGCCAGACGACCAACTGGCAGATATTTTAAAAGAAAAAGGATATCCGATTGCCAGAAGAACCATTGCCAAATACCGGGAACAATTAGACATACCGGTAGCCAGACTTCGAAAAAAAATGATGTAATGTTATTTAAGAAAGACTCTTTTGGAGTCTTTTTTTGTTTATATTATTGATTATTTCTCACGTTGATTCCAAAATTCTGCAAGCATTGGAATGTAAGTTTCAATAGGGGTAAATGTAAAACCAATGGCATCTTTAATTTTCTGATTGCTAATTACCTCTTTGCTATGCATCGATTTTGCAGTGGCTCTGTCCAAACTTCTTTTCCTAAAAAAGAGGTTGCTAAAAACAGCATCTAATCTCCAAGCTATAGACGTCATCCATGGTTTCACCCAAATTTTAGGAGTAGGTTTTTGCAAGGTTTTGCAAATGTTTTTAATTAGGTTTTCGTAGGTCACATTTTCAGCAATACAAATAAAACGGTCTTGCGCCAAATTGGCATGCATTAATTGGTGCATGATTTTAACCAAATCGGTAACGGCAATAAATCCGGTGGAGCCTTTGGTGTAAAATGGCAAGCCTTTGGCAACTTTACTAAAAATTACTCCGCTGCCTTCGTTCCAAAAACCCGGGCCTAAAATCACACCGGGATTCAATACCACCATTGATAGTCCTTCGTAAGATGCTTTATAAACCTCTAATTCTGCTCCGTATTTTGATAGTGCATAGTCGCTATGTGGTTTTTCCGAAAGCCAAGGAGTCTCTTCATCAATCCAAGGCATAGGAGCTACCCAATCACCAAGGGCAGCTATGGAACTTACATGACAAAACTTTTTTATTTTTTTGTGCATACAAACATGTACCATATTTGCAGTACCTTCTATGTTGGTTTTTAGTAAGCTCTCTTTATCAGAAGGATCAAATGAAATTTTTGCAGCACAATGGTACACCAATTGACCAGCATGGATGTGTTTTTCTATGGATGGAATGTCTAAAATATCCCCATGCACCCATTCAATTTCATCAAATAAATGACTTTGTTGATAGCAGTCAAATAACTCTTTGGTTTTGTTTTTTGCTTTTTCGGTTCGGAACAATGCCACCACTTTTTCTTGATGTTGTAACAAGTACAAACATAAGTGTGCACCCACCAAACCGGTTGCACCGGTAATAAAATTTACTGGTTTTGATTCCATAACTACAAAGATACATTTTTGTTATTGGAGCCAAGTTAATCTGTAGTGAAATAGGCTAAAAAACTAAGTGAATTTTTCAGGAGATACCTATCTTTGTAACTTTCAAAAATAATTTCAAGCATGAAGAATTTAGTGGAAGAATTGCGTTGGAGAGGCTTATTACACGATGTAATGCCAGGGACTGAAGAACAATTATTAAAAGAATCTACCACAGCATATATAGGTTTTGATCCAACTTCTGATTCGTTACATATTGGGAGCTTGGTGCCGATCATTTTATTGGTTCATTTGCAACAATTCGGTCACAGACCTGTTGCATTAGTTGGTGGAGCAACCGGAATGATTGGAGATCCATCCGGAAAGTCGGACGAAAGAAATTTGCTAGACGAAGCCACTTTAGAAAAAAATGTAGCAGGAATTAAAAACTTGTTAATCAAGTTTTTGGCTTTTGACGAAAACAACCCTACTGCTCCAATTTTGGTAAATAACTATGATTGGATGAAAGATTTTTCTTTCATTCAATTTGCCAGAGATGTTGGGAAAAGAATTACTGTAAATTATATGATGGCGAAAGATTCGGTAAAGAAAAGGTTTACAGGAGATGGTCCGGGGATGTCTTTTACAGAGTTTACCTACCAATTGATTCAAGGATACGATTTTTACCATTTGTACAAAAATTACGGATGTTTGTTGCAAATGGGTGGTTCAGACCAATGGGGAAATATCACTACCGGAACAGAATTGATCAGAAGAATGAACGTTGGAGAAGAAGCAAAAGCGTATGCAATGACTTGCCCGTTAATTACCAAATCAGATGGTTCGAAATTCGGAAAATCGGAAGGTGGAAATATTTGGTTAACTGCAGATAAAACTTCCGTATATAAATTTTACCAATTCTGGTTAAATGTGTCTGATGAAGATGCTGCGAAGTACATCAAAATATTTACTTTTTTAGACCAATCAACTATTGAAGCTTTAATAGAAGAACACCAACAAGCTACTCATTTGAGAATTTTACAAAAGCGTTTGGCAGAGGAAGTAACCGTGTTTGTGCATTCTCGTGAAGCTTTTAAAAAAGCTGTAGAAGCATCGCAAGTGTTGTTTGGTGGGAATTCAGAAAGTTTAAAGCGATTAGACGAAACCACCTTCTTAGAAATTTTTGAAGGAGTTCCTCAAAAGGAATTGCCTAAAGAGATTTTAAACGAACCAATAGATTTGGTAGAGTTTTTGGTGCAACATTCCGGATTCCTGCCTTCAAATGCAGAAGCAAGACGTGCTTTAAAAGAAAATTCTATTGCTATTAATAAAGACAAAGTTGGGGAGACTTATCAAATTACAACCAACGATTTGATCAACAACCAATTTGTATTGTTGCAAAGGGGAAAGAAAAATTATTTTGTAGTGAGAATGGTGTGATAATTATTGCACCATTAAATTACATCCTCTAACATCAGAGAAATCAAAGCGACCTAAAATTTCAAAGGAGCCATTTTCGTAAACTTTACCTAGGTCTTCCGTAGCAATAAATGAACACGAATGCCAATTGGCCAAGTCGATGATATTGATGCCTCCGGTTTTGCCGTAGTTTGCCATCGAAAGCGGGTCTTCCGTTTGTCGAGCAAACACTCTCATCCAAGGAGGGCATTCAAAAATGCCGTTTCCAAAGGAATATGCTTGACTCAATAATTCAGTCATTCCATATTCTGAATGAATATTTGGTGTTTGAAAGGCATTTTGTAAAGTTTCGTGCAATTCTGAACGAACCATTTCTTTTCTTTTGCCTTTCATGCCACCGGTTTCCATCACAATGGTATGCTTTAATGACATCGGAAATTGTTCTGCCAAATCCAATAGGGCATACGTAACTCCTAATAAAATAGTAGGCTGTTGTTCCTTTTCTAATTGTAGCAAGGTAGTTGTAAGCTTTTCATAATCATGTAAATAAAAGCCATTGTTAGGGTGGGCTGAGGTTTCCATCCATTCTTTGACCATATATACCAAAGAGGAACCTTCTCTTTCTAAATAGGAAGGCAACAATGCCAAAATACAATAGTCTTGTAAATTGCCATAAAAGTGCGAAAATCCGGACAAGAAACTCTGCTCATATAATGCCAAATCTTTTACCAAATGTCTGCTGGTGGTTTGTCCGGTGGTACCACTGCTGGTAAAAATACTTTGTGGGCTAAAGGTACCTGAAACCACTTCATGACTTTTAAAAAAAGAAATAGGTAAAAAAGGCAAATCGGTAAACTCTTTTACATTGCTTGGATTTCGTTGTAAGTGGTTGCAAAAAGTTTGGTACACCAAATTGTTTTCATATTGGTAACGAAAGGCTTTAAACGCCCACTTATGAAATTGTTTTTGATTTTGTATGTAAAAGACTTCCTCCAAGTTAGTGGTTTTATGATTTGCAAAAGTAAACGATACACATAAAAAAACACCAACCGAAGTTGGTGCTTTTCCAATATTTTAACCTAAAAATAAATTATTGAATTACTAATTTTCTGGTTGAAGTTTTTCCTTCTTCTGTAATTTTAACCATATAAACACCAGTAGTTAACCCAATGGTGTTGATGGTATTTTGCTGGGTAGTAGTTTCTAAAACTTTTCTTCCTAACATATTGTAAATTGCTACATTTTTCTCTACAGTACTATCTGAAATAATGAAAAGTGTTTGACCGTTTTTCGCTGGGTTAGGATACATTTTTAAACCAGGAATGTTGTTTTCTACAACTCCTGCAGTTTGCGGAACAACATCTGTCCAAGAAGTTCCAATTCTTAATTCATCAACACTTATGAATGGAGTTTCCGTAGTACTATCTTGTCTTAACAAAAACCCTGATATAGCTGTTAAATCTGTTCCTGTGTGAGTATCAACAATAGTTGGAGTAGATTCGGTTGCAGTAATTGCTGGATTAACCCAAAGTTTTACAGAATCGTCACTAGCATCAGGACCAAATGTGTAAGAAACAACTATAAAATAGGTAGTACCAACATTATAAGCAGTAGTTGTATAAGTGGTAGTAGCTCCAGCTGCTGTTCTTACCTCTATACCTAAATTATAAGTAGTATCGTCTACTTTTTTAGCCCATAATGTTGCTCCATAAGTAGTTGAGTTAGTGGTAAAACCAGCAAAATATCCTCCAGCAGCATCTGTTGCTGCAACCACATTTGTGATATTTAACAACATTGAAAAATATAATGTGTTTGTAGTTGTTTCAGTTATTGGTGATAATGCATCAATACCTGCTCCATCAAAGTCTACTTTATTGCCTTCACTTGCAAATTCGGTATATGTTAAGCTTGGAGTAGAAGATATTATGGCATCTCCACTATTAATAGGAGACCATTTTTGTTGCTCTGTTAAGCTACTTCCGGCAGTGTAATTAAATGATTCATAGTAAGGAAGTAAATTTACAGGTTTACATGATGGGGAATTTCCTGATACCGAAAAATTACAAGTGTTTCCGGTAATGTTAATAGAATAATTAGTTCCTTCAGTTAATCCAGTTATGATGATATTCCCAGTGGCAACTGTATTTGGGTTATCTCCACCAACAGTACCTCCTGTGATAGTATAATTTCCAGTGCCGCCACCTGTAAATGGAATTGTAACTGTATAATTGTCTAAAGCTAAAGTTGACGTATCACATGCTGCACTAGCAGTGCCTAAACTTAATGGACATGAAGCTGAAATATTAGTTAATATAACATCGTCAATTCTCATTTGTGCAGTTGCTGGCTGGCTAAAACGTAAAGTTAAATTTGTTGCTGATGGAATTTGTCCTGGTGCTATAGTAACTAAATTCCATGTTGTATTTGTATTTTGAGTAAAAGTAATTGGAGTCCAGTTAGCACCTTCATCTGTACTTTGTTCTAATACCAATTGCGTAGCTGTTGAATTTGTTAAATAACCAAAAGTTAATTGAATTTCTGATTGTTGATAGGCAGAGGTATTAATTCCTGATATAATCAAAGTTCTTGGTGCAGAAGTTGAAGTTAAAAATACATTTCCGCCTCCAGAAGCACCCGTGTATCCGCTGGATGCAGTTGATGTTCTAACATCACCTGTTCCAGAAAATACGATTGGACTACCATTTTGATATCCAGTGTAAGAAGTAAGAGCAGTAGTGACTGATGGTACACCAAAGTTTTCAGAAAAAATTACTTGCCCTTGTGCTGTAAAAGTAAAAAGCGACAAGATTAATAAAGCGTAAAGTTTTTTCATTTTTTTGAATAGATTTATTTTGTTACAAAAGTAACAAAAAATGGGTTTAAAATGCTAAAATATAGTTATTTAATTACTAACTTTCTAGTTGCAGTTGCTTCGCCTTCTTTGATTTTGATGATGTAAATCCCGGGATTTAAGGCAGAAACGTTTAACTCTTTAGAGCTGATGGCGGTGTTTAAAACTTCTTTGCCTAATACATCAAAAATAATGATTTCTTTGGTTAAAGAGTTTTTAGTGGTGATGTATAATTTACCATTGCTTACCGGGTTGGGGTAAAAAGAAAGACCCTCAATGGTAGGTTCTCCTTTGGATTTGGTTTCTTGTGCAAAACCAATCAAAGGGAAAAAGCAAAAAAGTAATATGAGGTAGATTTGCTTCATAGGCTAATTAACAGAACAAATTTAGAAAAATTATTTCAAAAACAGGGCCAAGAAACTAATTTGTCGAAAAAATTTGCAATACAGCAGCTTACTTGGTTTTCCAAGTTCTGCTATTTACATCATAATAAGTATGGTCGTCCGGAAATTCTACCCAAAATTCAGGTTGGGAATTTTTGGTCAAATATTTTTCAAAACTCTTATTTTGAATCACCAAATCAAACAAAACTTTGGTTTTTTCTTGTAGTTCCGGAACTTCCATTTTCCAGGTTCTTAAGATTTCTTTGTAAAAAAGAATGCTATCTGCTTCTCTTTTTAATTGAACAATGGTAGCTACTTTTTTCAATTTCATGCTAGGGGCAATTTTGCTTACTGCAAAAAATTCTTCTCCATTTTCATTTTTAAAATATTGAAGTACGTCTGCTTCTTTTGCTTTTTGGGAATAATACTCGTTAAAAATGGTATCAAACTTATTTTGTTCCGTTGCTTTTGCAGGCAAACGTTCAAAATAACGAACGGTCTGTTCTTTTAAAGTAAGTATTTCTTGGTTATTTAAATGTTGCAACGGATTGGTGTCCAAATTTTTTTGTTGACAAGAAATTAGAAGTAAAAAAACTATATGTAAAAAGACTGCTTTTTGCATGCGTAAAGGTTTAAAAATAAACACCTCAAAGGTACGAAACCGATGAGGTGTTTAAAATATTTATAAAAAAGGATTAATAAGTTTTAGTATTTGGTAAAAATTCTGCCCAACCGTCAGTCCAGTCAGATGTACCAAAAGCTCCTCTGTAAGCCACTGATTGGAACCCAGATAATTTAGCATCAGTAAATGCAGCACCTGAAGTTAAAGTTCCTGTGGTTACAGCAAAATTAGGGTTGCTAGGATAATTTGAGGTTACATTATTACCAAAAGCTAAGTTTGAAGCTAAACCTAATACTGTAAATTGATCTTCAATAGCAGCTGTGATTGTTGTATTAGTTAAGTTAAACCAAGTTTGAATATCAGTTGCAGTTGCAGTCATACCAGTACCAACAGAGAAAGTTGTATTAGGTGCCACCATGATATTGTTTAACAATTTTCCTGTTCCAGCAGCATAATTGTTGTAAACTGATTGTTGGTTCATTCTTAAGCCTCTTGGATATCCTGTGAATACTGAGTTTGCTATGGTTACAGCAGTTCTTCTTCTTAAGTCTAAAGAATGCTGGTAATTTGCATTAATACTTTGAGCATTTGTAGCACGTGGGCCAATACATGTAAAGTTAGAAAATACCCCAGTTGTTAAAAACGCTGTTTCATTATCATTTGGTCCATTATCACATTCAAAGGCATTTGAACCTGACTGGTCAGCAAATGAAGGATAACGAACAGATAAACCAAATTGCACTTTTCCTGAGTATCCAAAATCAACATCAAAACAATCATCCCACATACCAAAAGCAATTAAATATTTACCATTAACAGATCCTCCAAACCATTCAAATCCATCGTCACCACCATAAGTAACCATACAATATTCCATTACAGTTCCACTTCCAACACCACCCATGGTAATTGAATTGGTTTCGTTGTTAGGGGATAATTCAATTCCTGCATATTCTACTCTTAAGTACTTGTATGTACCAGAATTGTCAGTTGCATTGGTTCCACCAAACACTACAGATGGTGTAATACCTTCAATAGAAGGGTCCGTTTGATTAACTGGAGCATTTCCTAAAATTACTAAACCACCCCAATCTCCTCTATCTCTAGAGCCAGCAGGTAAATTAGAAGTCATTACAATTGGCTCAGCAGCTGTACCATTAGCTTCAATTCTTCCTCCTTTATCTACAATTAATGTTCCTTTGGTAGCTTTATCACCTTTAATAATGGTACCTGCTTGAATGGTTAACACTTTCCCTGTTCTTACAAATGCTTGCCCTTTAATTAAATACTTTTTGTCCTTAGTTAAAGTTTGCGTGTCTAAGTTACCTTCTAATACAACAACGGTATCTACTGGTGTGATGTTGTTGTCATCGTCGCTACTACATCCCATGATGCTTAAAGTAGCCACTAAAATTCCTGAAAAAATTAATTTGTTGATTTTCATAAAAAAATAGTTTAGTTGTTATGTTTAAAATTTATATGTTACAGTTAAATTATATAGCGTTCCAGTTCTATGTACAAAAAGTGGGACATCTACGTTATTGTTTAGTTCAATTTTATTATCGCTATTGGTATCTTGGTAAAATCTAAATTTATCATCTAGTAAGTTGGAGATGCCTAGTTTTAAGCTCATTTTTTTGAAGGACTTTGCAATGGTAAAATCTAACTGATTACGAGCAACTTCAAAAATAGCTGGGAATATTTGGTCTCCCACAGAAAAAATTCTGTCGCCAAATCGATTAAAAATAATATTGCTACTCCAACCATTGTCTTTATTATCATAACCTAAAGCAGCATTAATCACATATGGAGATTGACCCTGTAATGGTCTAACAGAAAAGATATCATTTGAAGCAGCACCCAAATCCACCTCAGAGAAAATATAGGAAGCATTAACGTTTAATGCTAAATCAGAAAAGAAACCTTCTTTAAAAATATTTTTCATCGATTTTCTTATTTCTATTTCAGCTCCATAAACCATAGCTGAATTTGCGTTTTTAAACGTGAAGGCTCTTTGTTGCGTTCTAACTAATAAACTATTTTCAATTGGTTTGTCAAAGTTTTTGTAAAACAAACCTAAACTAACAGTTTCTCCTTTTTCTGGATATAACTCATAGCGCAAATCAAAATTATCGATAGTTGCTGTTGTTAATAATTCATTACCTGATACATCCGCATCTAATTGAAAGTTATAAAAATTGAAGGGTGCAATTTCTCTAAATTCAGGTCTATTAACTGTTCTACTGTATGCTAGCCTAAGTAAGTTTTTATCATTAATGGTATAACTAAAATTTAAAGAGGGTAAAACAGATGTTATAGGTTGCTTAACAGAGCTTGTTCCTGTTAATTCAAGAATATTGTGTTCTACTCTTACTCCACCGGTTAACAGTAATTTTGAAATAGGAATTTCCCCATAAACATAACCAGCCATCAATAAATTATTTGCTTGGTACGAATCTCTAGCATTGGATCCTTCTCTAAATACCCATCCGTTATTTGCATTAACGTTTAAAGGGTTAAAAACTTCAGTTAATGGCAATCTTACTAGCTCATTTCTTCTTTCCAAGCTAATGAACCCAGGAATAATATATGAAAAATATCTTGCACTAAAATCTCTGTTTTTATAATCAGCAAAAGCCCCTGCTTTAACAACTATGTTTGCCAATTCTTCCTCATCCTTAACTCTTTCAAATTCTTTTTTAAAATCAACTCCTCCGTTAAATGAAAATTCATTTAGTTCAGAAAAAAATCTTCCGGTGTCAAAAGGATTTGAACTTGGCGGGTCAATCATTGCAAAAGGATCATTTGGCGAATCTTGATCTCTAAATGTTCTAAATCTTCTTAAATCTGGTAAAATATCGTTGATTAAATTACCACCTAAAACCCATTGAATGTTTCTATTGTTTGTAAAATTATGATTCCCATTAAACTGGCCTGTGTAAATTCGTCTACCAGAATAACCAAATTCATAATTTCGTAAGTCTTCTCCAGCTCTTTGGTCAAAATCAAAACCCGTTCTAAGGGTGCTGTAACTATCACCGATTTGATTGTATAAGTTTTTAAAAGTGATTTTATTATTGTCGTTAATTTTCAAAGACCAGTTAGATAAAAAAGTCAAACGAACTTCGTTAGAATAATAGTTGTCGTCATAATCTCTTTGTAATTGAGCTGTTTGACTTCCTAATAAATCATTAATGTAATTGTTTGTGTTTCTTAAGTAACTTTGAAATTTATTAGAGTAAGACAATGCATTTATGGTACTTAATATCTTGCCACTTTTAAAATCAATTTTTCTACCCAAACTAAAACCAATACCTGAGTCAAGGAAAGCGGTATTTTGAATTGGATTGAAATTGTTAGGCAATTGATTTGCATAAAAAACACTTTGGTTATTGTCATTCAAAACATTAGAGTCTTTAGGAAAACCTGAAGGTAATTGTCTAAAACCATTGTCAAAACCTAAAAAGTCGGTTCCTGAACCTTCTGTTTCATAAAAATCATTAAACGTAGTATTGTTTCTAAAACCAACATTAAATGATAATTGAGTAAATTCCGTAAAATTATCCGACGTAGTTACATTAATTAACCCACCAGAAAAATCTCCTGGTAAATAAGCTGCACCAGTTTTGCTAATGGTCATTTTTTCTAAAGCATTGGTAGGTAATAAATCAAAAGAAAAAGTTCTTCTATCTACTTCAGTACTCGGTGCCAATGCATTATTTACCATTACATTGTTATATCTTTCATTTAGTCCTCTAACCATTACAAATTTACCATCGTTAATAGTTACTCCAGGAACTCTTTGTATAGCTTGAGCAGCATTCCCATCGGTACCTTTGCTCATTTGTTCTGCAGAAATGGCACTAATTACTTGCTTGGCCTCTTTCATTTCCAACAACAAAGCCGATTCGGTATTTTTTCTTCTTTGTACAGCAACTACTACATCTTGTAATTGTACGCCATTACCTGAACCTAAAGATTGGTTAAGTTTCAAGTTTTCCCCTGCTTTTATTTTGATTGTTTTTTCAACCGTTTCATATCCTAGAAAACTGAACTCTATCACATAACTTCCTGCATCTACTTGTAATGAATATTTACCATTTTCATCTGATGTTGTTCCTACACTTGTTCCTTTAATTAATACGTTTGCAAAAGGCAGAGCAGAATTGTTAGAATCTTTATCTGTAATAATTCCAGAAATGGTTCCTTTTTGAGAGTGCCCATTAAAAGCAATTAAAGCCAAGAAAAAATAAAAGTATTTCATTACGAGTTCTTAAAAATTTTATGCAAAGAACAACCCATATTGTTAATTTCGAGTTATTCAAAAATGATGCTTACGTTTTGTTTTGGTTAAGGAATTGTTAGCATATTAAATAATAGTTAACTGCTTGTTTGGTTTTTTTTTATATTTACCTTTACTCTTTGTAAACAACAACACATCATGAAAAAAAAGGAAATTAAAGTTTTATTGGTTGATGATGAACCGGATATCTTAGAAATATTAGAGTATAATTTGGCCCAAGAAGGTTATCAAATTAGTACTGCCAGTAATGGTAAAGATGCAGTTTCAAAAGCTAAAAAGGAATTGCCACATTTAATCATTTTAGATGTAATGATGCCCGAAATGGATGGTATTGAGGCTTGTGAGCACATTCGAAAGATTCCGGAGTTACAACAAACCATTATTACCTTTTTAACCGCTAGAAGTGAAGATTATTCGCAAGTTGCAGGTTTTGATGCAGGAGCAGATGATTATATTACCAAACCAATCAAACCTAAGGTATTGGTTAGTAAAATTAAAGCTTTATTACGAAGATTTAAAGATGAAGAAACTCAAGGGGATGTATTAAGGGTAGGTGAAATTGAAATAAATAGAGAAAGTTATAAAATAATTAAAGAAGGAGAAGAGATAATCCTGCCTCGTAAAGAGTTTGAATTGTTTTATTTATTGGCTTCCAAACCCGGAAAAGTATTTAAAAGAGAAGAAATTTTGGATAAAGTTTGGGGGAATGAAGTTATTGTTGGAGGAAGAACCATTGATGTACACATTCGAAAATTACGCGAGAAAATTGGTGACGATTGGTTTAAAACCATCAAAGGAGTGGGTTATAAGATGGAAATTTAATGGCAATTCGATTTAAAAAAACATACAAATTTGCTGTTAAGTCGGCATTATACGTTACTTTATTTTCAATAGCAACCTTCGGGTTGTTTTCTTATTTTTTTTACCAATTTCATTTAGGAATTAGCTTTTTGTTTGGCTTGTTTGTATTTGTTTTTGCCTTTTTTGTTATCCAATATCGTGTTGAGCATTTTATTTATCGTAGAGTAAAAAAAATATACGATGATGTTTCGTTGTTAGAACAAAGCTCACTCCGAAGCCAACCCATTACTACCGATATGGTTACTTTAACTCAAGAAGTGAAAAAGTTTGCCATGGATAAAAAACTAGAAATTGAAGCTTTAAAAATTAGAGAGGAATACCGAAGAGAATTTTTAGGGAATGTTTCGCACGAGTTAAAAACGCCATTGTTTATGGTGCAAGGCTATTTATCTACCTTACTCGATGGTGCCATGAAAGATAAAAACTTGTTGAAAAAGTATTTGGAAAGGGCCGAGCATGGGGTAGAACGACTCATTTTTATTGTAAAAGATTTGGACATGATAACCAAATTAGAAACCGGAGATGTGCATTTAGAATATACACATTTTGATTTGGTGGAGTTAACACAAAGGGTGTTTGAATTGCTGGAAATTAAGGCAACTAAAAAGAATATTTCTTTTGACTTAGAATCAAAAAATTCTGTTAGGGTTAATGCAGATCAGGAAAAAATTCAACAAGTATTAACTAATTTAATAGAAAACTCTATCAAATACGGAAAAGTAGGAGGGACTACCGAGGTTACCATCGAATCGTTGACTAAAAATAAAGTAATAGTTCGTGTAACCGACAACGGGGAAGGTATTGAAAAAAACATGATTCCTCGATTATTTGAACGATTTTTCAGGGTAGATAAAAGTGGAGCCCGATCCGAAGGTGGTTCTGGTTTAGGGTTGGCAATAGTAAAACACATCATCGAAGCCCACAACGAAAAAATTTATGTAGAGAGCCAAATTGGGGTTGGTTCTGAATTTTCGTTTACTTTAGAGAAAGTGAAAACCAACTAACCTTGGAACAACTGGAATAATTTTTTCCAATCTATTAAAACAGTAAAATTTTGTAAACCTTTATAAAAAGGCACTTCATTTAATTGTTCAATTTTAAATTTGTCTTGCTTGGCATAAGGTACCAACCCTTCTTTTTTGTATTTTTTTGCCAAATATTCTTGTTCAAATTGTCCGGGAGTTGGAATAAAAAATGCTTTTTTGTGCAATTTGGCCAAATCCATTACGGTAGTATAGCCCGATCTGCTTAAAACCATACTGCTTTGTTGGATGGCATTTTCTAATTGCTCACTTGTCATGAAATTATAAATTTCTACATGATTTTGGATGTCAATATGCTGTTCTTTTTCCATTTTCCCCTTTACAAACAAAACTTCCCCAGTAAATCTTTGAACTTCCTCTAACAATTTCTCTTCCAACATCGTTCGTTGAGGTTCCGGTCCGGAAAGTAAAACCATCAAATCGTACTTTTGAGGGAGGTTTTTTGGATCCATTCTGCTTAAAGCCCCCAAATATGTGATAGGAAATTTCGGCTTTTTTAAATGTCCCAATTTACCCGTTAAATTTGGAGTTCCGGCCACATCAGGTACCCAGCATTCTGTATATTTTTTAATAATGTATTGATGGATTTTTGAACTCAACCAAGTAGTATTTCCGGTAATCACATTTAATTGGTGGGTAATAAAAATACTAGGCACTTTTTTGCTATATACTCCCAATCGATTGTCGGATATAATGCCTTCTAACTCATGCTCTTTCACCCACTTATTTACCAGTTTTCGCTCTTTTTTAATGGCTTTCAACATTTTTGGGCTATCAAATAGTAATTTCCATTTAAAAAAGATGCCTTTTTTAGCATAACTAATCTCGTAAGATGGTAAGGTTAAGAATGTAAGTATAGGAAATTCTTTTTGTAATAAGGTAAGTGCCACCCCATCTGTAGCAACAATAGGCTCAAATCCCTCTTGTTGTAATGCTTTAATAATAGGAATGCATCTGGTGGCATGACCCAATCCCCAATTTAACGGAGCAACCAATATTTTTTTGGCAGGCATGGTTTTTTTAACAAAGGTATTTGTTTAGCCAAATGAAAGGTTAGGGAAACATGAAGCCTTTGTGAATTTTTGGTTACTAGTAAATAGTGAATAGTGAATAGTGAATAGTGAAAAGTCCTTATATGTATCAGGGACGGACAACCAACAACCATCAACCATCAACTAATTTTTAACCGATTCACTACCGGATTGGCATACATGGTTAAAAAGCTTTCTACCATTTGCGGGTTGTTTTTGTCAATTTTTAATTCCAATCTTCGTTCAAATATTTGCAACTCGTTATATGTGTAATGACTTATCATTTGATTGGTGCCATGCAACAAGTCATAAGCTATGTAATTGGTTGGCCACAAATGATAATTTTGCTGAATTTTACCATCTAAACATTGTACCAAAGCTTGAATTTGCTTGTTCGTATTGTCATTTTCTGAACTAATTTGGTCTAATTCTTTGTTAAGCGGAGTATCTACATGAATGTGAATTCTTTTCTTTTGGCCTAAAATTCCACTCATCAAATTGATAAAATCTTCGTTTTTTTCTTTCACATATACTTCGTCGTTTGCTTGAGCCATTAATTGCGGCATTTTTAAGGCATCGGTTGGGTCGTATTCGTACGAAATTGAAACAGGCACTATTTTCAGCTTTTTAAAATAGTCCATTAAGTTGGATTCCTTACTCGCCATTCCCAACATTTTTAATACTCCGGTTTGGGTAATGTCATTGCCATCTTTGGTTCTTCCCTCTCTTTGGGCAATCCAAACCGAACGGTTTTCGTGCAAAAGCATCTGTTGGATGTATTCCGATAACAGTTTGGAACTTTCTAACAATTCTCTTGGCCCTAAATTTCGTTGCACTACAAAATTTCGATTCAAACGAGACAAGGTTTTTAAGAATTGTTTTTGAATCAAATTGTCTCCTATGGCAGAAGCAGTCATAATCATGCCTTTGTCAAACAAGGAAACATTAAGCAAAGAAGTATCTAACAAGATATCTCTGTGGTTAGAGACAAATAAATATGGGGTATGGGTGTCTAAATTTTCAAAGCCGGTAGTGGTTAATCCATCGGAGCTTTTTTCTAATACTTTTTTGGCAGCATGGTAAATAAAATTACACTGAAAATCACGAATGGAGTGGGTTTTGCCTAATTGGTTTTTCCATACGTCTTCTTCCATTTCCGGAAAGGTAAACTGCATCAATGCCTTCATCATCGGATGATGCATGGCTTGTAGCAAGGCAGCATTCACTTCGGTATCATGATAGGGTCTTATGGCATCAAATTTAGGCATGGCTTCATCAAAAGTTAAAACGCAAAAAAACAAAAAATAAAGCGATTTGTATCCATTTGTGGCAAAGCTTTTATTTTACTTAATGTTACGATTGTTTTATCTTAAAAATTTTAAAAGCATTTTTGGTGGTAATTTTTGCAATTTCTTCCACACTAATTTGGTACAATTGGGCTAATTTTTCTGCCACCAAAATGGTATAACTGCTTTCGTTACGTTTGCCTCTGTAAGGTACCGGTGCCAAGTAAGGGGCATCGGTTTCTAAAACCAGTTTTTCTAACGGAAGCTGGTTCAAAAAGGCATCAATTTTTCCGTTTTTAAATGTCACCACCCCCCCAATTCCCAAATAAAAACCCAATGCAATGGCTTCTTGGGCTTCCTCTAAAGTGCCACTAAAACAATGCAAAACCCCACGTAATTTGGGGTGCTTTTTTTGTTGTAAAATTTCGAGGATTTCTCGGGTGCTTTCTCTGCTGTGGATTACAATGGGTAAATCTGATGCAATAGCCAAATCTATTTGCTGCTCAAAGGCAATTTTTTGTATCTCAAAAGTGGTTTTATCCCAATACAAGTCAATGCCAATTTCACCAACGGCTATATAATTTCCGGTGAACAATTGTTCCTGCACATGATGTAACTCCTGTTGGTAGTTTTCTTTTACATAGCAAGGATGCAACCCCATCATTAAGTGAATATTGTTCGGAAATGCTTGCTTTAACTCCAACATACTATAGGTGTATTTTTGCTCTATAGCTGGCAATACAAAATGTGTCACACCAGCTTGTAAGGCTCTTTCAATTACTTCCGCTCGGTCATTGGCAAATTCTTCTACATACAAATGGGTGTGGGTATCAACTAAAGTCATGGATAAGTTATTGCGGACTCAAAAGTAAAGTTTTTACCCAACTTTGTCCAAGCTTTCCATTGGCTTTTTGTATTTTTGTGCGTTCAAAAAACAGATTCTTCTTAAAAACCACATATATGAAAAAAGCATATATTTTTCCTGGCCAAGGGTCACAATTTCCTGGCATGGCAAAAGATTTATACGAGCAAAGCCTGGTTGCCAAAGCGTTGTTAGACCAAGCCAATGAAATTTTAGGTTTTTCAATTACCGATATCATGTTTCATGGCACTGCAGACGATTTAAAGCAAACTAAAGTAACCCAACCGGCAGTTTTTTTACATTCGATAGCTTTGGCCAAATCTTTAGGAGATGCCTTTCAGCCAGATATGGTGGCAGGACATTCCTTAGGAGAGTTTTCGGCTTTGGTTGCTAACGGAGCTTTGGCTTTTGAAGATGGATTGCGATTGGTATACCAACGAGCTTTGGCAATGCAAAAAGCATGCGAAATTAAGCCTTCTACCATGGCTGCAGTTTTAGGTTTGGACGATGCTATCGTGGAGCAAGTTTGTGCTTCGGTAGATGGGGTAGTGGTTGCTGCCAATTACAACTGTCCGGGGCAATTGGTGATTTCCGGAGAAACTTCGGCAGTGGAAGTTGCTTGCGAGAAATTAAAAGAAGCTGGAGCCAAAAGAGCTTTGTTATTGCCTGTTGGTGGTGCTTTTCACTCTCCAATGATGGAGCCTGCACGAGAGGAATTGGCACAAGCCATTCAAAATACCCAATTCCAAATTCCGATTTGTCCGGTATATCAAAATGTAACAGCAACGGCTATTTCCAATCCGGAAGAAATCAAACAAAATTTATTGATTCAATTAACAGCTCCAGTAAAATGGACCCAATCGGTACAACAAATGGTAGCAGATGGTGCCACTGATTTTATTGAAGTTGGTCCGGGGAAAGTGTTACAAGGATTGGTGCAAAAAATATATAAAGAAGCAATTGTGCAAAGTGTTTAAAAAAAAGTTATGCAAGTAAATACTGTACCTCAAATTGAAGAAGCTATTGCAGCTACCAAACAACAATTGTTGCAACATCCACTGTATCAAAACATCCTAAATATGGATGATTTAAAAGTGTTTTTGCACTACCATGTGTATGCCGTTTGGGATTTTATGTCGTTATTAAAAGCTTTACAACAAAAACTAACTTGCACTACCACACCTTGGGTACCGGTTGGCAATCCGAAAGTGAGGTATTTGATCAACGAAATCGTTTTGGCAGAAGAAACCGATGTAGATGCTTTGGGCAATCGCAAAAGCCATTACGAATTGTATGTAGATGCCATGCAGGCTTGTGGAGCCAATACCCAAGATATAGAACAATTGGTAGCACAATTTGGCAATGGAGCTACTTGGGAAAAAGTTTCTTTAAACTTAGAATTGCCCGAAGCAGTTCGCAATTTTTTAAATTTTACTTTTCAAGTAATTCAACAGGGTAAGCCACATGAAATTGCAGCAGCTTTTACTTTTGGAAGAGAAGATTTGATCCCTGGGATGTTCACCGAAATATTACACCACTTTCAAAGTCAGTTAAACGAGTCATCTTTAGATAAACTGATTTATTATTTTGAACGACATATTGAGTTAGATGGCGATGAACATGGGCCAATGGCCATGTTAATGATAGAAGAGCTTTGTGGTGTTGACGAACAAAAATGGAGTGAGGTGGTGGCAATTTCCGAAAAAGCACTGCAAATGCGAATTCAATTGTGGGATGCCATGTTGCAACACATCCAATTAAGCAAGCAATTTTCTGTAAACTAATAATGGATGGGAAAAACTAACTTTTGGCAGTTTTTGTTTTTCGGGATGTTTTTTCTTTTAGGTTCTTGCCAAGAAGATACTACCCAAGAAGTAGTGCCTCCAAAGAATTTAAAAATACTTTCGTTGGGAGATAGCTACACCATTGGAGAAAGCGTGTGTGCTAGCTGTCGTTTTCCGGTGCAGTTAAAAGATTCTATTGCCAAACGATTGCGTTTGGAAGATGCCATTTCTGTGCAAGTAATTGCAACAACAGGTTGGACCACTACGCAGTTGAAAAATGCAGTTGCTTCTGCCAATTTAACCAACCAGTTTGATTTGGTTACCTTATTAATAGGTGTAAACAACCAATACCAAAACAAGCCTTTTGCATTGTACGAACAAGAATTTCCGGAATTGTTACAAACTGCCATCAATTTGGCCAATGGAGATGTAAAAAAAGTAGTAGTAGTTTCTATTCCCGATTATGCATTTACCCCTTTTGGGCAAAACAGACCCAATCCCGCTTTAATTTCGCAACAACTGGATGCGTATAATACCTTTGCTCAACAGACTGCTACCAATAAAGGAGTGGCTTTTGTACAAATTACCGATATCACCCGTTTAGGTTTGCAACAACCTAATTTGGTAGCTTCGGATGGTTTGCATCCTTCTAGCCTTGCTTACACCAAATTTGTAGAGAGGATTTTACCCAAAGTAAAACATTTGTGGGAGAAGTAAGTTTTTTAATTTGTACCCCCTAACAATTAACTTCATTTAAGTGCAATAATTACAAAGGCACTCTTTGTTTTCTTATTCTTTCATCGTGCTTTTTATTCAAATTTTAAAAGGAAAATATATAAGCACCATTAAAAATAGTATTAATATTGTAAAACTTTTAACTTGTGTAGTTATTCACTTTTGATATTTAAAATAAATAGTTTGAGTAAAGGGAGTTAATTTTATTAAATAATATAAACACAATTTTTATTTGGTATTTAGTTTTATCAAAATGGCAAACCGACTTAAATAATGAATTTAACAAAAGTTTTAGTTGTAGAAAACGAGTTGCTCATTGCAAACGATATTAGTTTAATTTTAGAGGAAGAAGGATTTGAAGTTATCATTGGAGTTACTTCTGTAACCAGTGCGTTACAAATATTAAATGAAGACAAATTTGATTTGGTTTTAATTGATATAAACTTAGAAGGGGAGCTTACCGGAATTGAAGTTGGAAAATATTTACTGCAAGCAGATACAACTCCTTATATTTATATTACGGCTCTTTATGATAGCGAAACCATTCAAATGGTAAAAGTTACCAGGCCACATGGCATTCTGATCAAACCTTTTAAACCTATCGATTTAATAACCACCACTTCTATTGTTTTAAACAACTATTTTTTTAAAAATATAGATGTTATCCGAAATACAGGCAATCAGTTAATTGATGAAAGCGAAATTCCGTTTGTGCTCAAAAAAGTAATCTCTTTTATAGACAACAATATTCTTGAAAAAATTGAATTAAACGATTTGGTTAAAATGACCAAATGGGGCAGTGTACACTTTAACAATGTGTTTGTAAAATACTTAGGAGTAACTCCGTACAAATATTTAATTAATAGAAAAATTGAGCAAGCAAAATTGCTAATTGACCATTCAGATTTAAATATCATGGAAATAGCAATTGATTTAGGTTTTGAAAGTTACAGTAGTTTTTACAAGGCCTTTAAAAATTATACTGGTTTTACCCCCGAAAAGTATAAAAAAGCTCAATTATTTAAAAAACACTTAAAATAATTTTAGTTTTTGACAACCTAGTTTAAAAATCGAAAACACCCCCTCTATCATTTACAATACTTTTGGCGTAAAAGTACACTTATCCAAAAAGGAGTGTGTTAAAAACCCCTATAAAGTATTTTCTTAAAATTTAACCCTATGACCAAAAAAATCAAACAAATGGTATTTTTCAGTTTACTGGCCTTTGTTGTTAGCAATACCAATGTGTATGCGATGCAAGAGGAAGACGAAGGACCAGATGGGCCTCCAGGGGCTCCAATTTCCGATTGGGTGCCAGTGCTTGTGGTACTTGGAATGGTGGTTGCTTACCAATGGCAACGCAAAAACAACAAAGCTACTTACCAAGTAGATCATCAGCAACCTTTTAAATAATTACATATGATGCACAAAAACTTAATTCTTTATGCTCGAAACCACTTGTCTTTTATTTGGTGGAGTATGCTTTTGTTATTAGCTTTTACCAATGCTTTTGGGCAATTGCAAAACAATGGCAACTTACATGTAGGCAGTGGTGGATTGCTGTATGTTGGAGCAACCAATTTTATTTTTGGTACGGCACCTGCAACCACTACCTTTAGAAACACTCCAAACGGAGTGATTGATTTTGGTACAACCGGAACCTATTCGGGGCATGGCACTACCAAATTTATTGATGGTGTGGTTTCTGCCAATCAAAATAATTTTACCTACCCGGTTGGGCAAACGGTATATGCACCAGCCAGAATTACGGATAGAGTTAGTGGGCCTACAAAAGTTACGTACTATAATAGTGCTTATACCGACTTAACTTTTAACAGTACTTTGGTTGCAGTGTCTGACAAATGCTATTGGGAAGTAACAGGCGGGGAGGCAAGATTAACCTTATCATGGAGTACAGATTTTAGTTCGCCAGCATTTAATGCAACTTTACCCTTTTTAACCATTGCAGGTTACAATGGTACCGATTGGGTAGAAATCCCATCAGCATTAGATGCTACTTCTATTATTTCTGGTTCAGCTTCTTCTTACGCTAATGGTTCTATTACAACAACAAGCACAGTTAATTTTGGTTCTTTCCAATTTTTTACCTTGGCTTCACGCGATTTGTGTGGGGTAGCGGTTACACCATCTGGTAATACCAGAACTTGGAATGGTACTTCTTGGGATACTCCTCCAACCAGTGCTGACCATGCAGTAGTGACTTCTGTAACACCAAATAGCCCTGGCTCGTTTGTGTGTCAAACCTTAACTTCTAATGTGGATATCACTTTAGGAGCTGGTGAATATATTGAAGTACAAGGGGCTTATTCGGGTACCGGAAAAATCATCATGCATACTGCTGCAAGTTTTGTACAACGTGGTACAGGAACAGCTCCACAAATTGAATTAACCAAAGAAGCTATCAATTTAAGAAGATTTAATTATGTGTATTGGGGCACTCCAATTGCAGGTGATTTTTACAGTCAAATTGATGGTGCTATTGCAGTTGGGCAAACTACAGGCAATGCATTTGATTTGCGATACAAATATGTTTCTGGAGGTGGAGCAAACAATTTATGGCAACCCTTAACTGCTACTGAAACTGGTAGAGGCTTTATTACACGTGTTAAAGAGCAAGTACCATTTACGGATGCTACAACTCCTGGTACCATACAAATGAAGTTTACAGGGGCAGCCAACAACGGAGATATTACAGTTGGGGTGGTAAACAATCCAAGCAACCCCGATGGTGGTAGCAGCCATAATTTATTGGCAAACCCATACCCAAGTGCCATTGATGCCGAAAAGTTTTTACGCGAAAACACTGCCATTGATGGGGTATTGTATATTTGGAGGTCAAATCTAGGCTCAAATAACAACAACGGGACTGCCTACTCCCAAGCAGATTATTCGGTATATACTTTAGCTGGAGAAACCACTACCGTACCGGATATTTCGGCTTCATTTAATGGTAAAATTCCATCAGGGCAAGGATTTAAAGTAAAATCTGACGTAGCAACCGGTACCGTTACCTTTACCAATTGTATGCGTTTAACAGGAGATAATAGTGTACTTTTTCGAAATGCTTTTCAAACCAACAGTACCGCTCAAGTAGATAGGTTTAAATTAAACCTTACCAACAGCAATGGTATTTTTAGTCAAATTTTGGTAGCATACCTTGAGGATGGTACGCTTGGCTATGACCGTATGTACGATGCCGGACGTAACTCCGTAAGTACTACCCAATTGTACAGTATTTTAGATAATAGTACCAGGAGATTGGCAATTAATGCACGTCCGTTATTTGATGTTACTGATGAGGTTACTTTAGGCGTAAGCAAAAACAATAGCAATTTAGAGCTGTACAGCATTGCTTTGGGGCAAACCGAGGGTGTTTTTGCGGGCAACCAAAATATTTATTTGTACGACCAAGAATTGCAAGTGTACCACGATTTTAGTAACGGAGCATATATGTTTCAAACACAAAACAACGTAAGCAACAACCGTTTTAAAGTGGTGTACCAAGTACCATTAGGGGTAAATAATCCAAACCTTTCCAATGCTTCTGCTTTGTTGCACAACCAACAATTAATAGCACAAGCAAACAGTACTATAGCTCAAGTGTTGGTATTTGACATGCAAGGTAGGTTGGTACAAACCATTAATGGCAACAACACCAATCAAGTACAAGCTCCTTTTTACCAAGCACAAGGGGTATATGTGGCTCATTGCTTATTGCAAGATGGCACCAAAGCAATAGTAAAACTAATCAATCCTTAAATAAAAAAGTAAATGAAACATTTAACCATTTTTCTTTTTTGTATTGGGGCTATTGGTTTTGCACAAGAAACCGAAACGGAGGGGTACAATCGTTGGTCGTTAGAGTTTAGTAGCGGAATTAGCAAACCAACCGATGCGTTTACTACTGGCTATGCTGCTTCACAAAAAGGCAAACAAATCAATTTTCGTGTCAACCATTTTAATCTGGGAACACGATACATGTTTTCGTCAACTTTTGGGGTTAAAATGGATGTTGGGTTCGACCAGTTTACCGAAGGTGATAATTCGTTGCCTTTTGATACCAAGCAATACCGTTTAGGGGTACAAGGGGTAATTAGTTTGGGACAAGTTATTAGATTAAATGAACTAACCAGTAGTTGGAGTGTGTTGTTACATGGTGGTGTGCAATTGTCGCAGTTAAACTTTCAATTGCCTAACCAAGCCATCAACAACGAAATAAGTTATGGTTTAATGTATGGGGTTACTCCAATGTACAAATTATCTGATCGTTTTGCTTTAATGGCCAATGTTACCTTCACCAGCCAAGAAAGCCAACACTTAAATTGGGATGGTGCTGCCACTAATAACAATGCTTCTTTATCAGCAAATATGTATCATATTTCATTAGGGGTACAATGGTATTTGGGTGGCAACCAAAAGCATGCTGATTGGTATGATGCTCCAAAAGTTACAGAAATAACCGACCAAAATGCCCAAGACCGTTTGGCAGAAATTGAAAAAATGTTACAAGATACCGACCGTGATGGGGTACCGGATTATTTAGATGCACAAAACAATACGCCAACCGGAGTAGCTGTTGATGCCAAAGGTAGATATTACGATAGCAATCGTAATGGGGTGCCTGACGAGTTAGAAGGCAAATCGATACCTGGTTTAGAGAATAAGCAAAATAATAACGATTTAGTGAAAACTTTAAAAGAAGATGCCATCAAAACCATGGTGGAGAAAGGTTTTGTAAATGTTTTTTACGATGTAAACCAAGATACTCCCAATGCAGGCTCTACCAATAATGTATATTACATTATTCAATTTTTACGCCAATATCCCGATGTAAAGGCAGTGTTAACAGGTTATGCCGATGCTCGCGGAAACGAAGCTGTAAATTTGGATTTATCACAACGTAGGGCTCAAAAATTATACAATGTATTGGTTGCCTCTGGTTTGGATGCCAATCGTATTAGTATAGTTGCGGCTGGGGTAGATGCCACATATGATGCCAACTCTACCACAGGTTTAAATTTAGCTCGTAGGGTGAGTATTACCTTGCAGTAACAATTTTAATATCAATATCAATAACAATAGCAATTACAATTACAATATAATAATGAGGTAACTGCTTTAAATTTTAAAAACTAAATTAATAGCTCATGAAACAATTAAAACAAGTTTTCTTATTAGGGTGTTTGCTGCTAAGTAATGCAAGTATAGCCCAAGTAAAAGTAGGCGATAACCCTACCACTATTGACCCCTCCGCTGTTTTGGAAATAGAAAGTACCACCAAAGGTATGCTAACCCCACGCATGACCGAGGCCCAACGCACCGCCATTGCCTCACCTGCAACTGGTCTTACGGTGTACCAAACCGATGCTACTGCTGGATTTTATTACTACAACGGCACCGCTTGGGAAAAACTAAGCTCGATTGATGGTATTAGACGTATGACTACTGCTGAGCGTGATGCTTTAACACCAACTCCAGGGACAATTATTTATAATACATCATTTGGTGGTTTACAAATCTATTCAGGTTTTTCACAATCTGAAGCATGGGTTAATATAGGAACTTCCACTTTATCCATTGCAAATACACATGCCTTTGCAAGTGGAGTAGCGGGGATTAACTTTAATAGATTTAATGGATCTGGATTTTCCTCTGTAGGGCCGTATACACCAATTGCAAATGGATGGCGAATTGGATCTATATCTTTTACTGGGGTGGATGCAGCTGGAAGTATGACTTCTGGTTCAAGAATGGAAACAGTAGTAGAAGGTACAGTAAGAACTAAATCTGTTCCTGTTTCGGTTCGTTTTGATATTACCAATGATGGAGAAACTATCAGAAGAACAATGTTATCCATGAAATCAAATACTTCTAATGTGGGTGTGAATACAAATACCCCAAATGCATCTGCTATTTTAGATGTTACCTCAACAACTAAAGGTTTTTTACCTCCAAGAATGACTAACTCTCAAATGGGTTTAATTCCCAAACCTTCAGAAGGTTTAATGGTATATTGTACCAATTGTACCCCTAAAGGATTAAGAGTTTATAATGGATCAAATTGGGCTGATATGGTTGGAAATGTGCCTTCACCAGCTACTTTTACTTTCACTGGAAATTATTATCATGTTCCAAATTTCTTTCAAGGTAGAGTAATGAATGAGGAAAATCTTTTGTATTTGGAAGTTGATGTGACCTCAGTTGGGCAAATAACCATTTCAAGTAATACTGTAAATGGTTATAGTTTTTCTAGTAATCCAGAAACAACAAATCCAGGAACGCAATATATTGCCGTACGTGCTCTTGGGATTCAAACCAATTACAATGCTTTGGGTGATAATTTTACGATAACTGGAGTGGGAACGAGTAATCAAAATACCCCAGTTACAATAAATAATGCTACTACAGGTAATACATTTACCTCATATAGTAACGGAGGTACTTTAAATGAAAATTTTAGTTCAAACAGTACTTGTGTGGATGCTCCTATTAGTGCGGGTCATAATTCTACCTCATGTTCAGGTAGTATTACTGTTGGAAGCAACAGTTACAATGTGGTTTTAATTAATGGACAATGTTGGATGCAAAGCAACTTTAGAGAAGCTCCCACAGCACCTTGTTCAGCTGCCATCAATACAGGTTGTAATATTTGGCTTAATGCAAATGTAGGAGATATTGGTTCCTGGGGGCATTATAATTCTGCTACAGCAAATGGTACTGCCGGTTGGAATACTACTCCATTGTCTGTGTCTGAAGGTTTGTTGTATCAATGGAGTGCCGCTATGAATGGAGAAACAGCTGAGCGATCCAAAGGAATATGTCCAATTGGCTGGCATATACCAAGTGATTGTGAATTCATGTATTTAGAACATGGACAAGGATTGAGCATTGCACTGCAGCAAACTTCTGACATATTCCGTAGTACAACAGGAGAAGGCCATAAACTAAGGGGTACTGGAGGTTCATTTACAAATAGTTCAGGTTTTACCGGATTACTCCCGGGCAGACGAGTAGGAACAAGTGGGGTGTTTTCCAACAGATTAGCTAATGGCTGGATTTGGTCCTCTACACCATCAGGAAATGATATGTTGTCTAGAAGTTTAGCATCATCTCAAGCAGGTGTTTTTAGGTCTACTGCAACTAAAAGTACTGCTTATTCGGTTCGTTGTATTAAAGATTAACTCCAATTTAAGTTTGATAAATGAATTATTTGAAAAGGCGGTAGTGTTAAAACTGCCGCCTTTTTAATTAGAAAATCTGGACTCAGTGTCGGAGCTTGTTCTGAGATTATAGATGGGCGTTAAAAAAATGCACCGCAATCCCGATAGCTATCGGGAGCAAAGAACGCAAAGAAATAATGGAACTACAAGTACTACATAACAAAATTGTCACCATTAGAGGCATTAAAGTCATGCTCGACTATGATTTGGCACAGTTGTACGAAGTAGAAACAAGGGTATTGAAACAATCCATTAGGAGAAATTACTTTCGATTTCCATCTGATTTTATGTTTGAACTTACTAAAAACGATTGGTTAGAGCTTATCACAATTTGTGATAAGCTACCCGATACATCAAATTTAGTCCAAAGCCTCCCTTTGCGTTTACAGAGCAAGGCGTTGCTATGTTAAGTTCTGTTTTAAAATCAAGAAAAGCCATTGAAATAAACATTGCCATTATGCGTGCCTTTGTAGAAATAAAAAGCAAGTTATCCTATCAAAATGATTTGTCTCAACAACTCAAAGATTTACGAAAAGAATTAGAAACAAGACTCGGCGAACCAGACACCCAAATAATAGAAATATATGATGTTTTAGATAAACTGATGGAAAAAAACGAAAACAATTAACTAACAAGAATAGGTTACAAATAAACACTGTGCCCTCTGTTCCCGATAGTTATTGGGAACTAAGAACACAAAGTAATGCTAAAAAAGCTCAAGTGCATAAATCATTGATGTTTAAGATTAAAAATTTCCGTTTAAAGCTTGAAATCAATTTAATAAGCATTTAGTAGAAATATTACATAAATCATAACTAATAAACCTTTGCATTATGAACTCTAATTCCATTATGTTCTCCCTGTTTTTTATAGGAATGTTATCCTTGCAATCATTTTCGCAAGTAAAAGTTGGAGACAACCCTACGACGATCAATTCCTCTGCTGCACTAGAGGTTGAAAGCACTGCTAAAGGACTACTTCCACCTCGTATGACAACTGCCCAAAGAGATGCAATTGTACAACCTGCTACCGGATTGATGATTTACAATACCACATTATCTTGTTTACAAATAAATGATGGTACCCCAGCTGTACCAAAATGGAATTGTATTTCAAATGGAGCAGGTATTCCAGACGGATTAGTCACTTCTTTAAACTGTGCAGGTGCTGTTCCGTCAGGCACTTTAATCTCAGGACAAGAAGCACTGGAATTACAGTTCAACTTTCATATGAGGGAGGAAATGGAGGGCTGTATGGTATGCAAACCATCAATGCTACTGGAGTTTCGGGTTTAACGGCTACCCTAGCTACAGGTACTTTTGCTAACGGCAATGGATCTTTAATATTCATGATATCAGGAACACCTACCACTGGCGGAACTGCTTCTTTTTTGGTTGCCATTGGAGGGCAGAGCTGTATTTTTACCCAAAATGTTGTAAGTCCACCCTCTATACCGGGAAATACTTTATGTGAAGGAGCAACCATTTCAGCCACCGCTTGTTCCTCTGTTTCAGGTGCTAGTGTAAATGATGACGCAGGAACTACACTAGGGATCGAGTACGATTGGACAGGTGCAACAGGATTTATTGCGGGTGGAACAACCCAGGCATTAATAGAGATTAATGGACAGTGCTGGTATCGTAGAAATGCAGACAATATTCCTTCTGCATTTAATCCATCTCCTGCTTGGGCAAATTATACAGAAAATGGATGGAGTGGATATTATATTGGAGGCCCTTACCCAAACGAAGGACTTTTGTATCAATGGACGGCTGCGATGAACGGAGCTAGTACAGAGCGAGCTCAAGGTATATGTCCGATTGGCTGGCATATTCCTTCTGATTGTGAGTGGATGTTTTTAGAAAATAGTTTGGGGATGGATGTATCACAACAAACCGGAACAGGTTGGAGAGAATCCGGTAGTGTAGGGTCTAAACTTTCTAATTTTACATTAGAAGGCACCAATAGTTCAGGATTTTCTGGATTATTAACAGGGATACATCACACTAATGGTTCTTATGGCAATCGCGGTGGACATGCCCACTGGTGGACATCAACGGTATATATTTTTGCAAGTCCACAAAGATATTACATCGATTTCGGGTCGGTGGGTGTTTACAGGTATAGTAACAATGAAGCTGGAGCTTATTCCGTTCGTTGTTTAAAAGATTAAAAGATTTTTCAGGGGATGTTAAAGTATGGTTTTTAATTTTAAAATAGAGCATTTTAATATCTATTTAATTATATTTGATTAAACCTAACACCTTAAAGAATTAATTTCTTTGCACTTCTAGTCGTAACCTTTCCAGAGTTTATGGAAGAGTGGTGAAAAATAAAAATGCACCGCAAAGCCGCAAAGAACGCAAAGGAAATAAGGTCAAAATTGTTGCATGAAAAATTATTTAACACTTACCGAAGTAGAAGAAAAAATCATCTTGATTAGAGATACCCAAGTAATCTTAGACAGTGAGGTGGCTGCCCTGTATGGTGTTGAAACCAAACGAATCAATGAAGCCGTAAAGAACAATCCAGATAAATTTCCAGAAGGATATATCATTGAACTAAATGAGCATGAAACAGAAAATTTGCGGTCGAAATTTTCGACTTCAAATCTAAACATGTCAAGAGTACCTCCTAAAGCCTTTACAGAAAAGGGACTTTATATGCTTGCCACCATTCTTAAAAGCCCAAAAGCTAAGCAAACCACACTTTCTATCATTGAAACATTTGCAGCTTTCAAGGAATTAACAAAAAACATAGATGCAATAAACAAAACCACTAACCCAGACAAACAAAAAGAACTCATGAACCAAACAGGCGAATTAATGGCAGATTTAATAGGCAATGAACTTCATGTTACAGATACAGAAACCACCATTGAATTAAACTTTGCTATAGTTAAATTAAAACATACCGTTAAAAGAAAATAAACCTCCGTGCCCTCTGTGCCTTTGTGGTGAGTTTAACCACGGAGTCACTGAGAACACAAAGAAAAAAAGCAAATATTTATGAAAAACAAGCTTACATTATCAAACTTCATCATTGCAATTAGCTTTCTTCTTGTTTCAAAAAGTGCTATTGCCCAAGACAGCATCCGTATCAATGGTCAGCTACAAAACAACACCCGCTTTGCCAAAGTGGTAATTCAAAAATTTGGTATTGGCGTATTTGATATTGCAGCAGTGCAAATTGATAAAGAAACGGGCAAGTTTAGCATCACGGCACCCATGGATGTTGAACCCGGCATTTATAGGTTTCGTTACAGCCAAACAGGATATGGAGATTATACGGATGTAATTATTAATGGCAAAGAGAAAGAAATCACTTTTAGCATAGATGTTAATTCAGAACCTGACAATAGAACCCCCATATTTACAGCTTCAAAAGAAAACAAAGTATGGTATGAGTTTCAAAAACAACAAAAAGAAACTTTACATGCGTTGCGAGTGCAACAAGATTTTTTGTTCAATTATCCAAATAAAACAGACAAAACCTATCAAACAATTTTAGCAGAATATGAAAAAGCTAAAAAAGCACACCAAAAATATCACGAATTATTTGTGAGCTCAACCCCATATTATTGGGCTAAAGCCAAAGCACAATTCAGCAAAGTATTTTTTACTAATCTTTCAGATCATCCTCTTATTCAACAGTTTGCTGTGCACGAAAATTTTTGGGAAGGCAAACCTAATACCGATTCCAAGTTATTAAATAGTCCGTTATATACCGATGCCATTTTAGGTTATTTGCAATATTATTTGAATCCAGACATGCAGTTTGGAGAAGAAGAGCAAACCAAGGGATTTAAAAAGTGTATTGACAACATCATGCATTTATTTAGTAAAAACCAGGACTTGCAGGAATTTGCCATTAAATATTTACAAATGGGTTTTAAAGAACTTGGCAATGAACCAATTTTACAATATATTGACGAAAAATATGCTGTTTCTTCGCAATGTACTGAGGATGATGACGAATTAAAAAAACGTTTGGAAGGATATGAAGCATTAAAACCAGGTAATTTAGCTCCTAATGTTACTATGATAGGAATAGATGGAAAAGAAAAAACCTTAAATGATTTTAATCAGGATAAGATAGTATTGGTATTTTGGGCTAGTTGGTGCCCGCATTGCATGCAAGAAATGCCAAAATTACAAGCATGGGCAAAAGAACATCCTGAATCGTTGGTATTAGCCATTAGTTTAGATGAGGATTATACGGCATTTCAAAATGCCATTAAAGATTTTTCGGATATGTTGCACTATTGCGATTTGCAAAAGTGGAATGGTGAGATTGTAAACAACTACTTTATTGCTGCTACACCCACCGTTTTTGAGTTGGATAAAAACAGAAAATTAGTACAAAAGTATAATAGCATTGAAAAGTTTATAAATCAAAATTAATATTTTACTTTAAAATCCTAAAGAGGGGGGGTAAAATAATACACCATGATCCCGAGCTTTTGGGAACAAAAAACACAAAGAAAAAACACCATGCACTTCGTGCCTCTGTGGTAAGTTTAACCACGGAGACCAAAAAGAGTATCCACTGCTGTAACCTTTGTTTCTGATAGCTCAGGATTGAGATGAAAATTAAATGCACCAAAAAAAAACAGAGAGCACATATAAAATACCGTTTACTATGTAAGTTTAAACGGATAATGTTTATATAGGAATAAAATCAAAAAAAGATTACTTATAAATTTACTTGAAGACTAAATAGCGAAGTGAATTCATAATATTACTTTAAAAAAACAGCTTTTTTAAAATTCACTTATTTCATTTTAATAGTTTTATTAAAAACTGATATTGTAATTTTACAACAATTAAATTTAAATAAAAATTATCATTTTGTTCTATTTAAAGTCAAAACCATTTTTTAAAATTGTTTTTTTACAATTCGCGTTTTTTTCAAGTGTTATAGCACAATCCAATCAAGTTTTTTCTACCAAGTGGATTGATGAAAATAAAGGCTTATTACAAGCAACAGCTAAATCTTTTACCAAGGATGATAATGGTTATTTATGGATTGGCACTGAAATGGGATTGTATAGATTCGATGGTGAATATGTAATTCCTTTTGAAAGTAATAAAAAAACTCTTGTTAAAGGTAGGATTGACCATATGGGTTATAACCCTGATGACAGTACATTTTCATTTATAAAGTCGCCTGGAAAATTAATTTATACCATTAAAAATAATACAATAATAAGAATAGAAGAAGCACCCAAAAGACCATTTTATATATTTTCTCAAAATAAAGTTTACACCAAAACAAATAAAATTCTACAGAAAGTTTTTAATAATAAAGATTATGTAAAAAATTACATGGAATCAAAGTTTTGGAGCTCTTATAGAATGTTTTTAATAAAAGAACATTTCTATGTACTCACTGAGATAGAATTGCTAGTTTTTAATGAAAAAGGAGGCCTTAAAAAAATTCCATTAAATTCTGAAATAAATCAAAATATATTACTAATTGAAGATGAAATTTACATGTATAATCAAAGTTTGATGGTGGTTAAAAATGGAAAAATCAATAAATCAAAATTAAAATTGGGACCTAGAATATACAAAATTTTAAATACAACTACGCAATTCAAACAAAATAATCAATTTTACTACAACAATAACCAAACTTTTATAAAGTTTGAGAATAGTATTTATAAAGTGGTAAAAAATAAAACAGATATCGAAGTAGAATACTTATTTGAAAGCCCTGATAATAGTATTTCAAATATAGTTTACAATGCTAATTTAGATAAATATTTTTTAGGAACCTATACCAAAGGTTTGGCGATAATTAACAATAACCATTTAAATACTATTTATTTTTCAAAACCGAAATACAACAATGTGGTGAATTCTAATTATGCGGTAGCAACCTTAAATGACGATGTTTGGTATAGTTCCTCTGGCTGGTTTTACAACAGCAAATTGGCTAAAGCGGTTGAATTTAAAACGATGCCTAGCACTAATTTTTGGACACTATTTCCGTATAAAAATAAACTACTTGTTAACTCCACAAATGGTTTGTTAGATGTAACAACAGGAGAAAAAGCTATTTTGAATTTTGAATCATCTAATATTCCTAAAAGAAATTATTATTACTCCTGTAAATTTGGAAATACCACATGGGCAAATATTGATTATAGTATTGTAAAAATAGTGAATGATAAAATAATAGAAATACCTGAATTAAAAGATTATTTTAAGAATTATGTGGTGAAATATTTGTTGTGTTTAAATCAAAATGAATTGATTATTGCTACCGAAAAAGGGGTTTATAAATACCATGATAAAACCAAAAAAGTACAAATAATAAAAGGTCTTGAAAAGCTTTATGCAAGATATTTAAAAAAAGACGGTAGTGCTTTCTGGGTAGGAACTTATGGGCAAGGGTTGTATTATGTAAACAACAAAGTACATCAAGTTCGATTTAAAAATCCAAACAATAATACCGCTCATGCTTTAGAAGAAGATGCTAAAGGAAATTTGTGGGTAAGTACCAATGATGGGTTGTTGTTGTTAAATAAAAAAAGTACTTTAAAAAACACACTCCAAAATAAATTTGTGGAGTATTATAAGTTTACTACGGACGATGGGTTGTTAACCAACGAGTTTAATGGAGGGTGTTATCCAGCTTCTATTAAAACCAAACAAGGTATTATCGGATTTCCATCCATGAAAGGCTATGTGTGGTTTGATCCCGCTCAAATTGAACTAAAGCCCTTTCAAGATAAAATAATTATTGATAAAGTTTGGGTAAATGACAAAATTTCAAATATTTATAACAACCAAGTAGTTGTTAATAGCGATCAAAATAAAGTAGAAGTGTTATTTTCTTATCCCTATTTTTTTAATCGAGAGAATTTAACCGTTTCTTATAGGCTAGCATCTAGCAAATCATGGAAGAATATAGATAACAATCGCATAGTACTTGTTCGGCAAAATGCTGGGAAAGAAAAATTAATTATAAAAGTGCATAGTAATGGTTTTGACAAAAAATGGGATGTAACCAAAGAGTTAGACATCGTTTTTAGCCCAAAATTTACAGAAACCAAATGGTTTATAGTTTTGTTGGTATTTGCTTCTCTTTTATTGATATATGGTACCTACAGATTTGTAGATTATTACAATTTTAAAAAAAGAGAGTATTTAAAAGAAGTTATTACTCAAAAAACAAAACAAATTGAATCAAACAGACAGGAGTTGATAGTATTAAATAATGAATTGACAAATGCTCTAAAATTGAAAGAAAATTTATTGAGTGAAATACATCATCGGGTAAAAAATCACCTTCAGTTTTTAACCTCAATGCTTGGTATACAAGCAAAATCCAAAGCAAACACAGTAGAAGAATTTGTTCAAATTACCAACGATCGTTTAAATGCTATAGCTACGATTCATGAGCAATTATATGAAAAACAAAACAGCAAAGAGTTAGATTTGGTAACTGTTTTAAATAATTTAACAAAAACATTAGTAAGTTTAAAAGGCAATACCATCCAAGCAAATGTTAAAAGTGACAGTAAAGTTATTATACCAACGCATCTTGGTGTTTCTGTTGCACTTATAGTAAACGAATTAATTTCCAACACCATCAAGCACCAAAAAGGATTTAATGATCAAAGGATTGATATTAATTTAAGTTTAAAAAGCAATTTATTGCATATTTATTACGCGGATTATAGTGATTTTGATTACCAATTAATAACAAGTCATTCTAAATCAGGCACTAAAATATTATTAATCCTATTAGAGCAGTTAAAATCAAGAATTAACAAAAATACCAATCAAGGTATATTTGAATTTTATTTTTTAATTTCATAAAAAATAACTTAATTTTTTGACAACTCACTTTAAAAATCAACAACAACTTTTGATAATTTCTTGACAAATTTGTTTGAATTTAATAACGCAAATGAATGAAGAAGTTAATTGTACTGCCTCTAGTTAATTTATTGTTGGTCGTTTTTTTTGTTTTATTGGTTATAATAGTACAAGGGTAATCTCAATAGCAATAATTTCATGAGTAAATTGCTAGTGTTGTTTGTTCTGTATTTTGGTATGGTAAATGCCCAAACTACTAAATATTATTTATCTCTTGGAACCAATATGGTGGATGATTCCTTTTTTTCAGCCTATAACCCATTCAAGTTTGAAGAGCAATGGAACTTTGGCAAGCCAGTATCAGCAATAAAGTTTGGGGTAGATATTCAATACAAGTGGATTTTAGAAGTTAGCTATTCCAGCAATACTTATAAAGCAGGAAAAAAAGTAAATGGCCAGATTTTAAATACAACCAAAAGTTTTTCCTCTTATGATGTACAAACAAAATACTATTGGAGTGACGAGAACATGGATAATGATTTTTTTGAAAAAGCACATCCGTTTGTAGGCTTAGGATTGGGAAATGTAACAATAAATCGTGTAAACCAATACGGGTTTAATTACAGCATGGGTTTGATGTTGTGGCTTTTTAATTGGGACGATTGTAATTGTAGGTACATTAAAAATCACGATAAATTACAACGTTTGGGTTTGTTGCTACAAGCCAATGGCAAATCAGCTTTTAACCAAGATAAATATGGTAATTTAATAGAATACCAACTTATGTTAGTGTATAAATTTTAATCTAATTTTAAACCAAATCTATATGTATATAAAAGTTAAATTTATAAGCATCCTTTCAATTTTACTTAGTTCATTTTTTGGGAGTATTTTTTTCAATACCAATAAAGATGCCCAATTAAGCAGATTTGAGACTTCTAATTATGAGGTAATCAATTTG
>CAZAHJ010000005.1:22944-53258 GCA_964485115.1 uncultured Flavobacterium sp. | reverse complement strand
ACCGTCAATTTCAATTATAGTAGAAGCATTTTTTTGTTGGATCAAAGTTTTTAGTTTTACAACTTTATCGTAAGTGTTTTCTATAAAAGATTGTCCACCAAATCCTGGGTTTACACTCATCAAACAAACCAAATCAATATCCTGAATCACATCTTCCAATAATTGAACATTGGTATGTGGGTTTAAAGCAACACCAGCTTTCATTCCTTCCGCTTTAATTGCTTGCAAAGTTCTATTTAAGTGGGTACAAGCTTCGTAATGAACAGTTAAAATATTTGCACCTAGTTTTTTAAAGGTAGAAATATATCTGTCTGGATCTACAATCATCAAATGAACATCGATAGTCTTTTTGGCATGACGTGTAATTGCCTCTAAAACGGGCATTCCAAAGGAAATATTAGGAACAAAAACACCATCCATAATATCAATGTGAAACCAATCTGCTTCACTTTGGTTAATCATTTCAATGTCTCGTTGTAAATTGGCAAAGTCTGCTGCCAAAACAGAAGGTGCGATAATTGTTTGCATAAATTTAGTTGTATTTGTTGGGCAAAGGTAAGTTTTATTTCACAAAAAAGGCTCTCCAAATCGGAAAGCCTTTTGCTAAGATATTTTAATGATGTTAACCTAAATAAGTTTTCAAAATCTTACTTCTAGAAGTATGTTTTAATCTTCTGATAGCTTTTTCTTTGATCTGACGAACACGCTCGCGAGTCAAATCAAAAGTTTCTCCAATTTCTTCTAAAGTCATAGGGTGTTGGTCTCCCAAGCCAAAATACAAACGAACCACGTCTGCTTCTCTTGGAGTTAATGTTTCTAAAGATCTTTCAATTTCAATTCTTAACGACTCTAAAATCAATTCTCTGTCTGGGTTTGGAGATTCTCCAGAACGCAATACATCATACAAGTTAGAATCTTCTCCTTCAACTAAAGGAGCATCCATTGACAAGTGACGACCAGAATTTTTCATGGATTCCTTTACATCATTAACGGTCATGTCTAACTCTTTTGCAATTTCTTCTGCAGAAGGAGCACGTTCGTTTGACTGTTCTAACAAGGCATACATTTTATTAATTTTGTTGATAGAGCCAATTTTGTTTAAAGGCAAACGAACAATACGAGATTGTTCAGCTAATGCTTGTAATATAGATTGACGAATCCACCAAACAGCATAAGAGATAAACTTAAAACCTCTAGTTTCGTCAAAACGTTGTGCTGCTTTAATCAAACCTAAATTTCCTTCGTTAATTAAATCAGGTAAAGTTAACCCCTGATTTTGATATTGTTTTGCAACAGAAACCACAAAACGCAAATTAGCTTTTGTTAATTTCTCTAAAGCCCTTTGGTCACCAGCTTTAATTCGTTGAGCCAATTCTACCTCTTCATCGGCTGTAATCAAATCAACCTTGCCAATTTCTTGTAAGTATTTATCTAATGATGCGGTTTCGCGATTGGTTACTTGTTTGGTTATTTTAAGCTGTCTCATATCAATTTTTAATTTTTCATTCTTAAGTTTATACGAATGAAAGACACTATTTGTTACAAAAAAGTTTAAAAAAATTATTTATTTTTTTTACAATGCCTTTATTTCCAATTTAAGAATATGTTTTTCATTTCTAAATTATGTGGTTACTATCAAAAAAATCCCTTCGGTTAGGAAGGGATTTGGATAATTTAAGCTTTATTTTCTGGTTTTGGAGGTCTTGGTATCAGAGCCTTTTTAGAAACCTTTTCTTTACGGGTTTTAGGATCTACTCCTAAGTATTTCACCATAAATATATCTCCCATTTTAACTACATCTGCTACATTTTCGGTTCTTTCCCAAGCCAATTCAGATACGTGTAATAAAACCTCGTTGCCTGGAGCAGCTGTGTATTCTACCACTGCACCAAAATCTAACATTTTAATTACTTTTACTTCGTAAGCTTCACCAACAACTGGTTTAAATACAATCGAATCGATTTTAGCCAATACCGCTGCAATACCATCCGGATTAGTGCCTAAAATTTCTACAACACCTTGTTCGTCTACTTCATTAATTACAATAGTAGTTCCAGTAGCCTTTTGTAACTCCTGTATTACTTTTCCGCCAGGTCCAATCAACGCTCCAATAAAGTTTCCTGGAATGGTTCGGGTGATGATTTTAGGTGCGTGTTTTTTCACATCTTCTCTAGGAGTAGCAATAGTCTCGGTAATTTTACCTAAAATATGCATTCTTCCTGCTCTAGCTTGCTCTAAAGCTTGCTCCATGATGTCGTAACGCAACCCATCAATTTTAATATCCATCTGACATGCGGTGATTCCATCTGCAGTTCCGGTTACTTTAAAGTCCATATCTCCTAAGTGATCTTCGTCTCCTAAGATATCAGACAAAACCGCAAATTTTTCTCCATCGGTAATCAATCCCATTGCAATACCAGAAACTGGTTTTGCCATTTGCACTCCCGCATCCATTAATGCCATGGTTCCTGCACAAACCGTTGCCATAGAAGAAGAACCGTTTGATTCTAATACTTCAGATACTACACGAATGGTATACGGACACTCGACTGGAATCATGTTTTTTAATGCTCTTTGGGCCAAGTTTCCATGACCAACTTCTCTACGTGAAGTACCTCTCAAAGGCTTGGCTTCTCCGGTTGAGAAAGGGGGGAAGTTGTAGTGTAAATAAAATTTTTCTTCTCCTTGTTCACTTGGTGAGTCTATCACATTTGCTTCTCTAGAAGTTCCTAACGTTACAGTTGCCAATGCTTGGGTTTCTCCTCTGGTAAAAATAGAAGAGCCATGCACAGATGGCAAATAATCAATTTCGCACCAAATCGGACGAATATCGGTAGTTTTTCTACCATCTAAACGAATTCCTTTTTCAAGAATTACGTTTCTAACAGCTTCTTTTTGCGTTTTATAGATGTATTTGCTTACCAATTCAGCCAAATCTGCATTGTTTGCATAATCTTCTTCGGTAAACAAAGCTTTTACTTCTTCTTTTACTGCTGCAAATTTTTCTCCTCTTTCGCTTTTGGCAGATGCTTCTTGAGCAATTGCGTAATATTTGTCATAGGAGGCAGCTTTAATTTTTTGATAGATAGCTTCGTCTTCTACTTCCCCTTCATAAGTTCTGTATTCTGGTGAACCAACTGCAGCTCTCAATCGCTCTTGTGCTTCAATTTGAACTTTAATGGCTTCATGAGCAAATTTGATGGCTTCCACCATTTCTTTTTCAGAAATTTCTTTCATCTCACCTTCTACCATTGCAACGGAATCTTTAGAAGCTCCAATCATCATATCGATGTCTGATTGTTCTAACTGCTCTCTACTTGGATTGATAACAAATTTACCATCAATTCTTCCAACTCTTACTTCAGAAATTAGGTTGTAAAAAGGAATATCAGAAACAGCCAAAGCCGCAGATGCTGCTAAACCAGCCAAAGCATCTGGCATCACGGTATCATCATGACTCATTAATTGAATCATTACTTGGGTTTCTGCATGGTAATCGTCTGGGAATAACGGACGCAAAACTCTGTCCACCAAACGCATGGTTAAAACTTCGCTATCACTAGGACGAGCTTCTCTTTTGAAAAATCCACCAGGAAAACGACCTGCTGCCGCAAATTTTTCACGATAATCTACCGTTAGTGGTAAAAAATCTACTCCAGGATTGGCAGTTCTTGCAGATACTGCTGTTGCCAATAACATGGCATCTCCCATTTGAACTACTACGGCACCGTCTGCTTGTTTTGCAAGTTTTCCGGTTTCGATGGTAATGGTTCTTCCATCTGCTAATTGGATGTTTTCTTTGAATACTTTAGGAATCATAATTTTTTTAAATAGGTTTATTAATTGGGTTTAGTTGTGTTGTTGTGTGTGGTTGTGTGCGACCCCAATGAAAAACCAAAACTTTTTTATTGTATAATAGAAAACAAAAAGAGGCAATTTGCCTCTTTAAGTTATTTTCTAATTCCTAATTCTTTAATCAATTCACGATATTTGTTGATATCTTTCTTTTTCAAGTAGTCTAAGTGACTTCTTCTTTTACCTACCAACTTTACCAACGAACGCTCAGTATTGTAATCGTGACGATTTTTTTTCAAGTGTCCGGTTAAGTGATTAATTCTATGAGTGAACAAAGCAATTTGCCCCTCAGTTGATCCGGTATTGGTAGCACTACCACCGAATTTGTTAAAAATTTCTTCTTTTACTTCTTTAGTCAAGTACATGCTAATATTGTTTAAATAATTATTATGTAACACAAGAGGACTTTCCTCAAATGAGCGGCAAATGTAAGGGAAACTATTTAAAATCCAAAATTTTATTTAAACTATCCAAAATAGATGGATCTATTTCAGTAGCAAATGGTTTAGGTTTAGGTTTCTTGGGTTTAAAATCTGTAAACCATTTTAAAGTTTTTATTCCTACTATCTTGTTTTGTTCATTAAAACTTACTCTAAATTCTTTGGTAGAGTATTTTTTTTCATAAATACATTTAAACCTCAAAATAGTAATTTTAGTTTTTTCTACATAAATAGCTTCTACATATCTCATATCATTAAACTTTCCATATTCTCTCAAAACATTGGTGCAGATAATAGAAATATAATTGGGTTCTAGTTTTCTAAAAACATTTAATGCGAAATCTTCTTCATTAAACGGAATTATTTTACTAGTGTTACATGCGTTTAAAATTTGCATTCCGTAAAAATAAGCTTTCTGAATATGGTCTTTCGGGATGCTTTCCGAATCTAGTTTATGAAAAATAATAGTATCTTTTTCTTCAATAACATTACCATTTTCTTGAATAATAGGTCCTTTGCTTACTGTAGGTGGAGCAATTACTTTGGTTGGGCCATTTTTGTTAGATGTGTTTGTTATTAGGTTAGGTTTACTGCTAGTTGGTAATGAAGTATTTGTTTTTGTATTTTGTGTGGTTGATTTGTTGTTGGTACTATTAGAAACGGGATTGGTGGGTTTGTTTTGACCAAAACCAAAGAAACAAATCCAAAATAAGAAGATATATCTCATACAAAAGCCCGAAAAAATGTTCGGGCTACAAAAATAATTCGAAAGTTGTGATTAAAAAAATTTATCCTAACAATACTGTCATACCAATTATTAGTACAAGGTTGCTATCATTAGATTTACTTGTTCTAAAAATCGCTCATCTTCTTCATTAAATGGATCTAGCACATGGGAGTCGATATCAATTTGACCGATGTTTTCCCCATCAACAAACATTGGTATTACAATTTCTGATTTTACAGTTAAGCTACACGCAATGTAATTGTTCTGAGCACTTACATCCGGAACTACAAAGTTTTGATTGCTCACTGCAACTTGCCCGCAAATTCCTTTTCCAAACGGAATCACTTTATGTTCTGTTGGAGCACCAACATAAGGTCCTAATACCAATTCTTCTTTATTGCCATTTCTAAAATAAAATCCAACCCAATTGTAATATTCTACTTCGTTTTGTAATAATTGACATATTTCCAAAAGAATATCTTCTCTTTTTTGGTCTTTTCGAATGATTTCTTCTACTTTTGGCAATAATAGTTCTAAATTTTTCATTGAAGCATTTAATTTAATTGCAAATGTAAAATTTGAAATCACTTCCGTATTCTATTTTTTGTTAAATTACTTTGAAAACTATCTTCCAAAACAATCGACCTTTTTTTATTTTTTTAGCCACATTTTTTTTGGCCTACGGAATTTTATTTGGGGTTTACCAAATGTATTTGAGACAATTTGATGTAGATAAATTTGAAACCGATAGTTTTACCATATCTGTATCCAACCAAACTTCTCAAATTATTAAATGGTTTGGATACGAAAGCAGGGTAGAACCACACCAAAGCCAACCTTGTTACAAAATTTTTGTAAATGAAAAGTATATGGTTCGTGTAGTAGAAGGATGCAATGCGGCTAGCCTGATGGTTTTGTTTGTTGCTTTTATACTAGCTTTTAAAGGTTCATGGAAACGAACTTTAAGTTATATAATTTTTGGACTTGTTGCTATTCATATTCTCAATGTGTTTAGAATTGCATTCATTACTATAGGGTTATATCATTATCCACACTTACAGCATATTTTGCATGATATTTTGTTTCCGTTAATCATTTACGGTACCATTTTTTTATTGTGGGTTGGCTGGGTTACCAAATGGTCGAATTATGCAAAAAAGTAAATTTTTCACTTTTGTCGGAATTTCATTTTTAGTGCTTGCATTAGCAAGTGTCCGGTTTTTTGAGAAAAATTGGTTTTACGATCCGTTTATTCTGTTTTTTAAAGGAGAATATCATCATAAAGATTTACCAGATTTTGATTTTGTAAAATTAGGCTTGCATTATTTGTTAAGATATTCAATCAATAGTATATTGTCCTTAGCAATCTTCTATTTGTGGTTTAAAGAAATCAAACTAGTTAAAGATTTTTTAATCATTTATGCCATTGCTTTTGTAGTTTTATTTCTTGGGTTTTCACTACTCGTTTTTATGAATGAACCCAACCTATCCATCCTATTTTATGTGAGAAGATTTTTAATTCAACCTTTATTTTTAGTGTTGTTTATGCCTGCCTTGTTATATCAAAAAATGTTAAAAAGTAAAGAAGTGATAAAAAATTAGGTATTTTTGTATCGTGAAAATCAATCGAATAACACACATTATATTATCTGTTTGGATGGTAATCCTTCATTTAGGAATTACTACCCATGTTCATTATTGTGGAGGAGAAGTTGCAAATATCGATACACACTTATCTACAAATGAATTAGGTTTTTGTGGTTCTAATGGATGCTGTGCTTCGGAAGTAGATTCTGAAAAACACGAAAGTAATGGATGTTGTGAAGACACCATCATTGCTTGGGAAGTAGAAAAGGCACTGCAACCAACTTGGATAGATTTTTGCTATACTGGTGCAATTATTCCAGGATTTGAATGGAGTATCGCAGAAGTAGAAAAATACTTCGTTGCTCCTAAGCCTTCATACCAAAACCCACTGGTTCATGCACCACCTTTGTATGAACTCTTTTCTCAAAGAATTTATTACGCTTAATTATTTTAAAATCTTCTTTCGCTAAACGTAGAATTTTTTAAAATAGTTTATTTATGAAATTTATATATCTTTTCTCCATATGGAGTTGCTTGGTGTTACAATCACAAAATAGTTTATCCGGGCATGTTTTTTTTGACCAAAAAAGTCCAGTAGAAATGGCAAGTGTTTTTTGGGAAAACACAACTATCGGAACCACCACCGATAAAAACGGAAAGTTTACCATTCCATTATCAAACGATTCAAGTGTATTGGTAATTAGTTATGTTGGATTTAAAACCCAAAAAGTAACTATTCAAAACCAAACCATGGTTCATATTAAAATGGAATGGGACGACACTTTAGATGAAGTAGTCTTAACCAAAGTGAGAAGTTCTTTACAAAAAAGCACGCTAACTGCTGCAAATGTGACCAATATGAGCAGCAAGGAATTAACAAAAGCAGCTTGTTGTAACTTGTCAGAGAGCTTTGAAACCAATCCTAGCATTGATGTTAATTTTTCTGATGCAGTTAGCGGGACTCGACAAATTAGAATGTTGGGGTTAACGAGTCCTTACATCACCATGACCGAAGAAAATATTCTTGCCATGCGTGGTGGAGCTCAATACTCGGGTTTGAGCTTTATTCCCGGGCCATGGGTACATAGCATTCAAATTACCAAAGGTGCTGGAAGTGTAATAAATGGGTACGAAAGTATTTCCGGACAAATTAATTATGAATTTTTAAGACCTCAAGAAGAACCTACTCTATTTGTGAATGCATTTGGAGGAATGGGAGGTAGATATGAATTAAATACACATTACAATACCCAGCTAAATGAGCATTGGGCTACCGGATTATTGGTGCATGGTAATTTTAGAAACGAGAAAAACGACATGAACAACGATGGATTTTTAGACAATCCAATTATGCGACAAATCAATATTTTAAACCATTGGAAATATGGAGTTTGTGGAAAAACTGGCATCACAGCTGAAATGAAATGGCGTTATTTTGCCGACAGCAAACAATCTGGACAAGTAGCTTTTGATCCGAATGTTCCAAGAAATAACCAACCATTTTGGGGTTCTGAAATAGATGCCAAACAGTTTTTAGCAAGTGCTAAAATTGGTTACGTTTTTCCAGAAATGGAATACCAAAGCATAGGGTTTCAGAATCAATTTTCTGATTATCGTCAAGACGGATATTTCGGTTTAAGAAGTTATTTTGTTCGCCACCAAAGTTGGTACAGCAACTTGTTGTTTGCTTCTATTATCAACAATACTTTACATAAGTTTACTACAGGTGCTTCTTTTCAATGGGACAGATTTGAAGAAGTATATTTAACAGAAGATTTTTCTAGAAGAGATATAGGTGTAGGAGCTTTTTTTGAGTATAGCTATAATAACGATGACAATTTAAGTTACACCTTAGGCGGTAGGGTAGATTACAACAATCGATTGGGTACATTTGTTACTCCAAGAGCTCATATACGTTATCAACCTACTGAACAAACTACTTTGCGATTGTCTGCAGGTAGAGGAAAACGTTTGGCTAATGTGTTTATGGAAAATCAAAATTTGTTTGCTTCCAATAGAGCTTTTATTTTACCTACTTTGCCACAAGGGAATAACGGTTTTTATAATTTGAATCCGGAAATTGCATGGAATTACGGGCTAAGTATTATCCAAAAGTTTAAGTTATTTGGAAAAGATGCAGATTTTAGTGCCGATTTATATCGCACCAATTTTCAAAACCAAGTGGTGGTTGACTTAGATGCTTCCACCCAACAAGTGCAATTTTATAATTTAAACGGAAAATCGTTTGCCAATAGTTTGCAGTTAGATTTTAATATGACACCTGCAAAACACTTGGAATGGAGAACCTCTTATAAATTTTATGATGTTCGAAACAACAATTCTATAGGCTTACAGCAAAGAGTTTTGCAACCTCGTCATCGTTTTTTTACCAACCTTGCATACGAAACCAATTTGCATGACGATAACAAACAATGGAAGTTTGATGCTACCTTTAATTGGTTAGGTGAACAAAGAATGCCAGTCTCTTCCGGAAATCCTATGGAGTTTCAAAGGAACCCTATGGCTCCTTCATTTTACACCATCAATGCACAAATTACTAGGGTGTTTAGTAAAAACTTTGAGATTTATGTAGGTGGAGAAAATATGAATAACTACCGTCAGCCTAATGCAATTATTGCGGCTAATGACCCATTTGGGGATTATTTTGATAGCAGTATGATTTATGGTCCAGTATTTGGAGCTATGTTTTACACTGGGTTAAGATGGAAGATTAATTAGTGACTAGTAAAAAGTGATTAGTAAATAGTAGAAAACTTTAAATTTATAAAATATGAAAAATTGGATTTTAATTTTAGTACTTTCCTTAATGGGGACTTTTGCACAAGCACAAGAAAAAAAGAATAAAAATGCCAAACACGAAATTGAAGTAAATGGCAATTGCGGTATGTGCGAAAAACGAATTGAAAAAGCTGCTTTATCAGTTAAAGGAGTTAAAATTGCTGAATGGCATCAAGATCATATGCATTTGTATATTGTAATGGATGAAACCAAATGTACTTTAGAACAAGTACATCAAGCTATTGCAGATGCGGGGCATGATACCTACAAAGTGAAAGCCAAAAATGAGGTGTATGAAAATTTACACCATTGTTGTAAATTCGAGAGAAAACCATAATACAAAAAATCCGTCAAGAATTTCTTCAAGACGGATTTTTTATTCACAATTAGTATTATAAGCTAAGTGCTAATTACTAATTACTAATCACTAAAAAATTACATCATACCTGGCATGCCTCCACCCATTGGCATTCCGCCTCCTGCTGGAGCATCTTCTTTAATATCAACCAATGCACATTCGGTAGTTAAAATCATCCCGGCAACAGATGCAGCATTTTCCAAAGCTACTCTGGTTACTTTTTTCGGGTCGATGATACCAGCTTTTAGCATATCTACGTATTCATCTGTTTTGGCATTGTAACCAAAATCTCCGGATCCTTCGGCAACTTTAGCTACAATTACTGACCCCTCTAAACCAGCATTTTCTACGATGGTTCTTAAAGGCGATTCGATGGCTCTAGCTACAATTTGAATACCGGTTGCTTCATCCGCATTTTCTGATTTTAAACCAGCCAAAGCGGATTTTGCTCTTAGCAAAGCAACACCACCTCCAGCAACAATACCTTCTTCTACGGCTGCTCTGGTAGCGTGTAAAGCATCATCCACACGGTCTTTTTTCTCTTTCATTTCTACTTCCGAAGCTGCACCAACATACAATACTGCAACTCCTCCAGCTAACTTAGCCAAACGCTCTTGTAATTTTTCTTTGTCGTAGTCTGAAGTAGTAGTTTCAATTTGAGCTTTAATTTGGTTTACTCTGTTTTTAATCATTTCTGCATTTCCAGCACCATTTACCAAAGTAGTATTGTCTTTGTCAATGGTTACTTTTTCAGCAGTACCTAACATCTCCAAAGAAGCATTTTCTAAAGTATAGCCACTTTCTTCTGCAATTACAGTACCTCCGGTTAAAATAGCAATGTCTTCCAACATGGCTTTTCTTCTATCACCAAATCCTGGAGCTTTTACCGCTGCAATTTTCAAAGCACCTCTCAATTTGTTTACTACCAAAGTAGATAAAGCTTCTCCATCTACATCTTCCGCAATGATTAACAATGGTTTTCCAGACTGAGCAACAGGTTCTAAAACAGGTAATAATTCTTTTAATGAAGATACTTTTTTATCATATAATAAAATGTATGGATGGTCTAATTCCACTTCCATTTTTTCTGCATTGGTAACAAAGTATGGAGATAAATAACCTCTATCAAATTGCATTCCTTCTACTACATCCACGTAAGTATCGGTTCCTTTAGCCTCTTCTACAGTAATTACTCCTTCTTTTCCTACTTTGCCAAATGCTTGAGCAATTAAATCACCCACCACTTCGTCATTGTTAGCAGAAATAGAAGCTACTTGTTTGATTTTTTCAGAAGAACTTCCTACTTCTTTTGCTTGTTTTCCTAAGTCGGTTACAATAGCTTCCACTGCTTTGTCAATTCCTCTTTTTAAATCCATTGGATTTGCACCTGCAGCTACGTTTTTCAAACCTTCTTTCACAATTGCTTGAGCCAATACAGTAGCTGTAGTAGTTCCATCTCCAGCCAAGTCATTGGTTTTTGAGGCAACTTCTTTAACCATTTGAGCCCCCATGTTTTCTAAAGCATCTTTTAATTCGATTTCTTTAGCAACCGAAACGCCATCTTTGGTTACAGTTGGTCCACCAAAAGATTTTGAAATAATTACGTTTCTTCCTTTAGGCCCTAAAGTTACTTTTACTGCATTTGCTAATGCATCTACACCACGTTTTAAACCATCGCGTGCTTCAATGTCGAATTTTATATCTTTTGCCATCTTTATTTTGTTTAAGTTGTTTAATGTTTAATGTTCAGATTAATCTTTAAAATTTTAATATTAATTATTAATTATTTAAAATTCTTGCTTCGGATTCTGGTACTTTGGAACAGGAAGTTAAACAATAGCAAGTATGTCATCTTCTCTCATGATCAGATAATCTTTTCCGTCTAATTTTAACTCTGTACCAGCATATTTTCCGTACAAAACTACATCTCCAACTTTTACTGTCATACTGTGGTCTTTTTTGCCTGGCCCCACTGCTACAACAGTTCCTCTTTGTGGTTTTTCTTTAGCAGTGTCCGGAATGATAATTCCCGAAGCAGTAGTAGTTTCAGCTGCAGCTGGCTCTACCAAAACTCTGTCAGATAATGGTTTTAAATTTACAGTCATATTCATTTTATTTTAAAGTTAAACATCAATTGCATCAGATTTTTCACAAATTATGCCAAAAGAAAATTACTGACATTTTTTCATTGATTGGTTCGGTAAAGTGACAAAAAAACCCGCATTTTGAAAGATGCGGGTTTCCTTGTAAATTGCAATTGATTATTTGGTTTCTCCATTAGCAGGTGTTGCGGCATCTTTTGCAGGTTGTTCTGCTGGAGTCATTTCCTGTGTTTTGGAGGTTTTTCCTTTTTCATCAATAATTAAAGAGGAAGAGCCACTGTTGAATGACAAGGAAGAAAATAAAATCAAAAGGATTAATACTATACCTAATGTCCAAGTACTTTTATCTAAAAAATCAGTAGTTTTTTGATAACCACCTAACATTTGGTTGCCACCTCCAATAGAAGAAGACAAACCTCCTCCTTTAGGGTTCTGAACCATGATAACAATCATAAGTAATAAACAAACTAAAGTGATTAAAACTAGGAATACTGAAAATGCCATTTTATAAATTATTTTGTATTAAAAATTGAATGTCTTTAATTCGGTCTGCAAAGAAAACACTTTTTTCCGGATATTTCAAAATTAAAATTTCGTATGCTTGGATGGCTTTTTCGTACTTTTTTTGCTCCAAGTAAATTTTAGCCAAAGTTTCGGTAGTTAGGTGTGATGTGTCTTTAGGGAGTAAAATAGATTTTGGGATTTCTAATTCTTCTTTTTTTGGTGTAATTTTTGGATTTGTTTTTAAAAATTGGTCAATTAATGAGAATTTGGAATCTTCTTTTTTATCAGATAAAGTAGTTTTCTTTACAAAATCGATGGATAAAATATCTGTAAAAGGTTGTTCTATTTTTTTAATTGAAGATATTTGAAGCCATTCTGAAAAGGAATGTTTTTCATTTGCATCAAAATGTATTGGTTTACCTAAATCTAATCTTTTTGCAGTTTCAGCAACTTCCTCTCTAAAAGTATCCTGTGTAATTCCAAATGCAATAGGAGGGATTTCCGCTTTTAATTTTTGATTATAACTTATTTCAGTATATTCAACTTCCATTTCATATAAGTCTTTCAACTTTTGTTGATACAAGTCTTTATCGATAATGGTAAATTCATCGGATGTAATAAAGTCAAATAACACTTCTCTGTCTTGAGTAAAAGCAGCTGTTTTTTTTAACTCGAAATTGTATTTATAGCTTTCTTGGTTGTATAATGCTTTTAGGTATAATGCACGTGCACCCTGAAAGTAAGGAAATTTTTCCAAGGTCAGTTCCAACCCTTTCACATGATGTGGTTGAATGTTATTAGGGTGGTTTAATAAATACGAAATTTCTGTTACTTCCAAAATTAATTTACCATTTAGCTAGTGACTCATTAAATATATCTTGCAAAATACGCTCAAACAAAACTGTTTTTGCATTTTGTAGGGCGGCACCTGTTAATTGTTGATCAGCAGGATAATCGTAAAAGAACGAAAAAGATTTTTCAAAATCGTCTTTTTCATTATTTTTGTTAGAGAATCGCACTTTAACCGACATGTTTACACGGTTTTGTGCCGAACGTTGATCGGCAGTAGCGGTCATTGGGGATATTCTAAAATCTGTAATTTCTCCTTCATATACCAATTCTCCACCAGAGGGCACCAAACTTAAATTGGTTTGGGTTAAAATCAAATCTTGTAAAGCTATGGTAAAATCTCTTTCCAAACCAGGCTCTACCAAATCGGCATAATTTTGAAAATAATTTACCTGAAAAGTTTTTGCATTGATGGTTCCTGTACCTGTAAAATTATAATATTTACATCCGGAAACTGTCAATGCTACCAATAACAAAAGGAAAAGTGGTACGTAGATTTTGTTTTTCATCATTTTTTATAAATCAAATTGTTTGATTTTTCTATACAGGGTTCTTTCCGAAATTCCTAATTCATCAGCAGCAGCTTTTCTTTTCCCTTTGTTTCGATCTAAAGCTTTTTTGATCAGTTCAATTTCCTTTTGGTCTAAACGCAAAGTTTCTTCTTCTTCCACGGTTTCTGCCAACCAATAATCTTCACCCTCTTCATTTAAAACTTCGTTTTTATTTGGTTTTTCAATGATGATTTCAGGGGTTTCTACTCTATTAAAGGAGTGATCTGATTTATTAGGAAATAGGGAACTAAAATCTTTTTCAGAGCTTTTCGGGATAGAAATATTTTCTTGTTGCAATACCTCAAAAGTAATTTTTTTGAGTTCGTTGATTTCGTTTTTCATGTCGAAAATGATCTTATACAACAACTCTCTTTCTGAACCTAAATCGTTATCCATTGTTTTTTTGTCTACTACCGATGGCAAGTGATTTCCTTCAAAAGGCAAATAATTTTCGAGTGTTTCTTTGTTGATATTTCTTTGCGTTTCTAAAATGGAAATTTGCTCAGCAATGTTTCTCAACTGTCGAATATTTCCACTCCATCGGTATTTTAAAAGTAAATCAACTGCATTGTCTTCTAAACGTATGGCTGGCATTTTGTATTTGTGTGCAAAATCAGCGGCAAATTTTCGGAACAATAAATGAATATCCTCATGTCTGTCTCGCAAAGGTGGCAAATGAATATCTACGGTGCTCAAACGATAAAACAAATCTTCTCTAAATTTTCCTTTGGCAATGGCATCACGCATGTTCACGTTGGTTGCTGCCACAATCCGTACATTGGTTTTTTGTACTTGCGAGGAACCTACCTTTAAAAATTCGCCATTTTCTAACACACGCAACAGTCGGACTTGTGTAGTTAGAGGCAATTCTCCTACTTCATCTAAAAAAATAGTACCACCATTGGCTACTTCAAAATAGCCTTCTCTGGTAGAAGTTGCTCCGGTAAAAGACCCTTTTTCGTGTCCGAATAATTCGCTATCAATGGTTCCTTCCGGAATTGCTCCGCAATTCACAGCAATATATTTGCCGTGTTTTCGGTGAGATAAGGCATGGATAATTTTCGGAATGGCTTCTTTACCTACACCGCTTTCTCCGGTAACCAAAACCGAAATATCGGTTGGAGCTACCATAATAGCTTTTTCAATGGCACGATTTAATTTATAGTCATTGCCTATGATTTCGAAACGCTGTTTGATGTTTTGTACCGATTCCATATCAGCCCTCTAACCCCTAAAAGGGAATTTTGGTTAATTAATTTTATTGTTTATTTTGCATACTACTAAATCCAATTGGCTCACCAATTAAAGTAGTGCTGGTGCAATTTGTAATTTTTACTTCTACAAAATCACCTGGTTGGTAGTTTTCTTTCGGAAATACTACGGTAATATTTTGGCTGTTTCTGCCACTCCAATGTTCTTGAGATTTTTTTGATGTTTTTTCAATCAACACTTCTACAGTAGTTCCCAAAAAACGTTGGGTTCGTTTTAGCGAAATTTGTTGTTGTAAGTCTACAATTTCTTGCAATCTTCGTTTTTTAACTTCGTTTGGTACATCGTCCTCCATTTTTCTGGCTGCCATGGTGCCTGGTCTTTCGGAATAAGCAAACATATATCCAAAGTCATAACCTACATATTCCATCAAACTCAAGGTTTGTTGGTGGTCTTCTTCCGTTTCGGTAGGAAAACCGGTAATCATGTCTTGCGAAATAGAGCAATTCGGGATAATTTGGTAAATTTTATCAACTAAAACCATGTATTCTTCACGTGTGTGCTGACGATTCATCAACTCTAAAATTCGACTACTTCCACTTTGTACAGGCAAGTGAATGTATTTACAAACATTATGGTATTTGGCAATAACGTGCAACACTTCTTCGTGCATGTCTTGTGGGTTAGAAGTAGAAAATCGAAAGCGCATTCCTGGAAACTTCACTGCACACATTTCTAACAACATGGCAAAATCAACCGCAGTTGCTTTTTGCATTTCCGAAGCTTTGTCGTAATCTTTCTTCAAACCACCTCCATACCATAAATAACTATCCACATTCTGCCCAAGCAGGGTAACTTCCTTAAATCCTTTGTTCCACAAATCTACAATTTCTTCTAAAATACTTTGTGGGTCTCTACTTCTTTCTCTACCTCTGGTAAAAGGTACCACACAAAAAGTGCACATATTGTCGCAACCTCTGGTAATAGATACAAAAGCAGTCACGCCATTGCTATTTAATCGTACTGGAGCAATATCTCCATACGTTTCTTCTTTTGATAAAATAACATTGATGGCATCTCTACCTTCCTCAACTTCTTTTAGCAAGTTCGGAATGTCTTTATAAGCATCCGGACCCACCACCATATCTACAATTTTTTCTTCTTCTAAAAACTTACTTTTCAATCGCTCTGCCATACATCCCAAAACTCCCACCTTCATGTTTGGGTTAATTTTTTTTACTGCATTATACTGTTCCAATCTTTTGCGAATGGTTTGTTCGGCTTTGTCACGTATGGAGCAGGTATTTACCAATACCAAGTCAGCTTCTTCTAAATTTTGAGTGGTATTGTAGCCCTGTTCATTTAAAATAGAGGCAACAATTTCGCTGTCAGAAAAATTCATCTGACAACCGTAACTTTCAATAAATAATTTTTTAGTGTTGTTTTGGTTTTGTTCTAACACCAAAGAAGTTCCCTGTTTTTGTTCTTCAATCACTTTTTCCATCGATGGGATTTTATAGGTCATATTTCTGACGACAAATATAATACAATTTTCGGGAAATGTGACAAGATGTCAGGTGTTTTTTGATTGGATTGAACGATTGGAAAATTGATTTTTTAAAAAATATCCTACTTTTGCCAAAATTTCTTTCGAATGGCAAAAAATTTAGTAATAGTAGAATCGCCCGCAAAAGCAAAGACAATTGAAAAGTTTTTAGGGAAAGATTTTCAAGTAGAATCCAGCTTCGGACATATTGCAGATTTACCTGCAAGAGAGATAGGAGTGGATATTTTCAATGGATTTAAACCTACTTACCAAGTGTCGTCTGATAAAAAACAATTGGTTAAAAAACTAAAAGATTTGTCGAAAAATGCAGATTTGGTTTGGTTGGCTTCCGATGAAGACCGCGAAGGAGAGGCAATTTCTTGGCATTTGGCTGAAGAGTTGAACTTAGATCCCAAAAAAACCAAACGAATCGTTTTTCACGAAATTACCAAAACGGCTATTCAAAAAGCCATCGAAAATCCTAGAGGCATTGACTACAACTTGGTAAATGCCCAACAAGCTCGAAGAGTATTAGACCGTTTGGTGGGCTACGAACTATCTCCTGTTCTTTGGAAAAAAGTAAAAAGTGGTTTGTCTGCCGGAAGGGTGCAATCTGTTGCAGTAAGATTGATTGTTGAAAGAGAAAGAGAAATTCAAGAATTTAATACTAAGTCGCAATACCATGTGGTTGCTGAATTCGTAACCCAAAACGGTACAAGTTTTAAAGCCAAACTTTCCGAAAATTTGGAGTCATTTGAAAAAGCCAAACATTTTTTAGAATTAAGTAAAGCGAGCTTATACGAAGTAGCTGATTTAGAAAAAAGACCTACAAAGAAAGGTCCCGCAGCACCATTTACTACTTCTACCTTGCAACAAGAAGCAGCACGAAAATTGAGTTTTCCGGTTGGAATTACCATGCAAGTAGCCCAAAGATTATATGAAGCAGGTTACATTACTTATATGAGAACCGATAGTGTGAATCTTTCCAAAGATGCAACTGATGCTATTCAAGATGAAATTGTATCTTCTTATGGGAAACAGTACGCACAGCCACGAAGCTATGTTACCAAATCTAAAGGAGCACAAGAAGCACACGAGGCGATTCGTCCAACAGACATGTCAAAATCGCAATTGACTTTAGACAGAGACCAAGCCAGATTGTATGAATTGATTTGGAAAAGAACTATTGCTTCGCAAATGGCAGAGGCACAATTGGAAAAAACCACGATCAAAATTAAGGCAAACAACCACCAAGTTTATTACCAAGCCCAAGGAGAAGTAATTAAATTTGACGGATTTTTAAAAGTATATTTAGAGGATAGTGATGATGAAAGTGAGGAGCAAGAAGGCTTGTTGCCAAATGTGCAAGTAAAAGAAAAACTTATTGCACCTCAAATTGTTGCAACCGAACGTTACAGCCGACCTCCAAGCAGATACACCGAAGCTTCTTTGGTGAAAAAATTAGAAGAATTGGGTATTGGTAGACCTTCTACTTATGCTCCTACTATTTCTACAATTATCAATAGAAATTATGTAGAAAAAGGAACTTCTGAAGGGGTGGAAAGAGCTTATGAAGTAATCAAATTACAAAATAACCAAGTTGTTGCCTCCAAAGAAAAAGAAACAACAGGTAGCAATAAAGGAAAGTTAGTGCCAACCGATATAGGAACCATCGTAAATGATTTTTTGGTAAAAAACTTTTCTACCATTTTAGATTACCACTTCACAGCAAAAGTAGAAGAAGATTTTGATGCCATAGCCGAAGGTAATGCAGAGTGGAGCAAAATGATGCAAGATTTTTACCAACACTTTCATCCAAATGTGGTAGAAGTAGAGCAAAATGCAGGAAGAGAAAGCGGAGAACGTATTTTAGGAGTGGATCCAAAAACCGGAAAACAAGTTTCGGTACGTTTAGGAAAGTTTGGTCCTATGGTGCAGTTGGGAGACGCGGAAGATGCTGAAAAGCAATTTGCAAGTGTTCCTGCAGAACAAAATATGGGGACCATTTCTTTAGAGGAAGCTTTGTCGCTATTCTTATTACCTAAAAACTTAGGAACGTATAACGGAGAAGTATTAGAGGTGAATAACGGGAGATATGGTCCTTATTTAAAATTTGGAAAATCTTTTGTATCGTTGCCAAAAGGAGTCAATCCAATAGATGTGACTTTGGAGCAAGCAAAAGAATGGATTGACGAAAAATTAAAAGCGGATGCTCCAATTGCAACTTATCAAGGGCACGAGGTTACCAAAGGTGTTGGTAGATTTGGACCGTTTATCAAATGGAATGGCATGTTTATCAATGTAAATAAACAATATAATTTTAACCAATTATCTTTAACCGATATCGAAAAGTTGATTGAGGACAAGTTACAGAAAGAAGAAGAGAAAGTGGTTAGAGAATGGCCTGAGCTTAAAATTTCTATAGAAAAAGCTCGTTGGGGCCGACATACCATTTTACAAGGCAAAACAAAAATTGAGTTAGCAAAGGATGTAAACGTACAATCAATTACTTTTGAGCAAGTACAATCGATGCTAGATGCTAAAAAAGGAAAAAAAGCAATTACCAAACGGAAAACTACTTCAGTTAAAAAAACGACTAAGAAAAAATGATTCTACAATTTTTACAGCCAATTTCTGAAGAAGTTTTGCAATGGTATGACGAGGCATTACCAAGTCAGATTGGAAATTACATATTAAAACACACTTCATCGGAGTTTCCCGATTTATATCAAGTCAAAATTGCGTTGGTTGGAGTGGTAAATGAACATGCACCTTATTCTTTGGATGTAGAAGAATTTCGAAAACAGTTTTACCAATTACATATCGGGCAATGGAACCAATCTATAGCAGATTTAGGAGATTTAGTGGTTGGAGCATCTGCAGAAGACACCTATTTTGCATTAAAGGGTTTGGTAAAAGAATTGCAACAATACCAAGTATTACCTGTCATTATAGGTGGTACACAAGATTTGACATACGGTATGTATCGCGCCTACGAAAATTTAGACCAAATGGTTAATTTGGTTAATGTAGATGGCAGGTTTGATTTACAAGTTGCTGAAGTATCTCTTCCAAAATATAGCTATGTTTCTCGCATGATTTTAGAAGCTCCAATTTATTTACACAACGTAAGTAATTTAGGTTATCAAACTTATTGGAATTCACATGAATCTATAGAATTGATGGATCGATTGTATTTTGATATGATCAAATTAGGCGATTTAAATGCCAACATTCATTTAGCAGAACCTTATTTGCGAGATGCAGATATTGTTTCTGTTGATTTAACTTCAGTAGAAGCATCTTATATAGGTTTTCAAGAACATAACAATCCAAATGGGTTTAATGGAAAAGAAATTTGTGCCATAGCACGTTATTCTGGAATTAGTGATAGAGTAACCACTTTCGGAATTTTTGAAGGAAAAGGATCTATACAAGAATCTTTTTTAGTTGCTCAAATGTTATGGTATTTTATTGAAGGGTATCATTTTAGAGCTATGGAATACCCAATTACCAACCGAAATAATTTTACCAAATACATTGTTCCGGTAGATCATCAAGAAATGGTTTTTTACAAAAGTAAATTAACCGGAAAGTGGTGGATGGAAATTGAGGTAAACTTAGGGAAAAACAATAAAAATAAAAATACTACGTTATTACCTTGTTCGCATGAAGATTATTTAAATGCTTGTAATCAAGAAATTCCAGACAGGTGGTGGAGATCCTATCGAAAACAATTGTAAAAACAAGTAATTTCACATTTTTTAAGAATTATCTTAAATTTAATGTTTTTTTAAATTTTATGTTGTTTATTTAAAAAATAATAGATAGGTTTGAGCCCTTTAAAAGTAATAGTGATTAATACCTAATTTTTGTATGAAGAAGTTCGTTGTTTTGTTAACCATGATAGCGTTTTTAACCAGCTGTAGCTCTGGAGATAAAGGAGAGTTGGTAGGGGTAAAAGGCAAAAAGTGGCATCCTGAAAAACCTTATGGGATGACATTAGTTCCAGGAGGTGCTTTTACTATGGGTAAATCGGATGACGATTTGGCTAATGTAGGAGATGCTCCAACCAAAACAGTTACTGTGCCTGCGTTTTACATGGATGAAACAGAAATTACCAATAGTGAGTACCGTCAGTTTGTAGAGTGGGTAAAAGACTCTACTATTCGTGTTCGTTTGGCAATTTTTGCGGATGAGTTAGGACAAAAACCTACAGGGAATACGTCAAAAAAAAGGCCAGGGTCTTCCATCGGAGACTACGCTTTTAATGATTCAGATCCAAATACAATGAATCCCTATGATAAGTATATGTATAATAACTACTATAGTATTGGAACTGCAGACGATCCTTATGCAGGTAGAAGATTAAATAAAAACATACCATTAGCCCAAAAAACATCACAATATCCAGATGAATACTATGTAGAAGTGATGGACTCATTATATTTATCCCTTGAGGAATCTTATAATGGTCTTAGAACCATGGACGTGTCTAAGTTAAAATTTAGATATACTTGGATGGATATTGAAGCAGCAGCAAAAGCTAAAAAAGGAAAGCGTTCAGAGTTTATTAGAAATGAAAACGTACAAATTTATCCAGATACCACTGTTTGGATTAAAGACTTTGCTTATTCATACAATGAACCAATGCACAACGATTATTTCTGGCACCAAGCATATGGAGATTATCCTGTAGTGGGTGTTAATTGGAAACAAGCCAAAGCTTTTTGTGCATGGAGAACCTTAAATAAAAATGCATTTATTAAAAAGTTAAATAGAAAGAAAAAGAAAAGAGATTACATTAACTCTTTTCGATTGCCCTCAGAAGCAGAATGGGAATATGCCGCAAGAGGGGGGTTACATTCAGCTACCTATCCTTGGGGTAACAATTACGCAAAAAATGACAGAGGTTGTTTTTTGGCAAACTTCAAACCAAACAGAGGAGATTATGCTGCAGATGGAGCCTTATATACTGTAGAAGCAAAGTCTTATGAGCCAAATGGTTACAAATTGTATAATATGGCTGGTAACGTAGCTGAATGGACTAACGATTCTTATGACGCATCTTCTTACGAATTTACTTCAACTTTAAGTCCAAGTGTAAATAGCTTAAAGAATGAGCGTAAAATTATTAGAGGTGGTTCATGGAAAGATGTTGCTTACTTTATGCAAGTATCAACAAGAGATTGGGAATATGCAGACACAGCCAGAAGTTACATTGGATTTAGAACCGTACAAAACTATATGGGAACCAATGCAACTGGAAATAACAATAACGGTAATAAATTCAGAAGAAGATAATCGTATAAACTTAACTAAAATAAATAACTATTTAACTTAACTAAACTAAATTTGAATTATGGCATTATTAAGTAAAAAAGCAATGAATTTTGCTTATGGTATGGGAGCTGCAGTAGTAATTGTTGGAGCGCTTTTCAAAATTATCCACTTTGAAATAGGTCCATTAACTGGAAACGTGATGTTAACCATAGGTTTGGTAACAGAAGCTATCATTTTTGCTTTATCAGCATTTGAACCAGTTGACAAAGAATTAGATTGGTCTTTAGTTTATCCAGAATTAGCAGGAGGAGAAGCTAAGGCTAGAGATAAAAAAAATCCTGAAGACGCACAAGGAATGTTATCTCAAAAATTAGATGCCATGTTAAAAGAGGCTAAAGTAGATGGGGAATTAATGACGAGCTTAGGAAATAGCATTCGTAACTTTGAATCTGCTGCTAAAGGAATTGCTCCTTCTGTAGATGCAATGACTGGTCAGAAAAAGTATGCAGAAGAGTTGTCTATGGCTGCTGCACAAATGGAAGCTTTAAACAGCTTATATAAATTACAATTAGAAAGCGCAAATAGAAATGCTGAAGCAAACAAAGAAATAGCTGACAATGCCGCTAAATTAAAAGAACAAATGCAGGCCATGACCTCTAACATTGCTTCTTTGAACAATGTATATGGAGGAATGTTATCTGCAATGAGTAATAAAGGTTAATGATAACCATAACAATTGATTTGTTCTTTAATTATTAATAAAAAGAAAAAATGGCAGGAGGAAAATTAACCCCTAGACAAAAGATGATTAACCTAATGTACTTGGTTTTCATCGCAATGTTAGCATTAAATATGTCCAAAGAAGTTTTATCTGCTTTTGGATTAATGAATGAAAAATTAGAAGAATCTAACCAAACTGCTCAAATGTCAAATGCTTCTATGATTGAAGCATTAAAGCAAAAAGCAGCAGAAGGAGATAAGCAATTTCAAGTTGCTGCTGATCAAGCTTTAAAGGTAGAGAGCATTACCAAAAATTTTTACGATTTTGTAGAGCAAATTAAATCTGATTTAACTTCAAAGGTAAAAGTAGATGAAAAGACTGGTAAATTGCCATATGAACAAATGGATAAAGGAGACTATTTAGATGAAAAATGGTTCAATCCACAAGGAGTATCACCAGCAGGTAAAGAAGTAATTGCAGCGATTGAAAAGTATAAAAAAGACATTGCAGATGCTTTAGGAACCGATAAAAAGTTTTCTGGAATTATCAATGATTTAAACAAAAAGTTTGACTTATCAAAAGTTAAAAATAAAGATGGAATAGAAATGGAATACTTAGATTACCATTTCAAAGGTTTTCCATCGGTTGCTTCTATGTTAAAATTTTCATCTTGGCAAAATGATGTTAAAAAAATTGAAACTGATATTTATAATAACTTGTTAGGGAAGGCTGCTTTACAAGTTGCTTCTTATTCCAATTTCAAAGGATTTGTTGTTCTTGAAAAAAGTGCATATTTTTCTGGTGAGCAAGTAAAGGGTCAAGTTGTATTGGGGAAATATGATGACGGTGTAAAAGTAAAAGCATTTAAAGGTCCAGGAAAGTTAGAAAACGGACAAGCAATTATTTCGATGACTGCTGGTAATGTAGGAGAGCAAAATATTTCGGGTTCTTTTACATTTACTGAAGACGGTAAAGATATTACCATTCCTTTCACTCAACAATATGTAGTTATCCCTCGTCCAAATTCTGCAACTATTTCAGCTGATAAAATGAATGTGGTATATAGAGGTTTAGAAAACCCGATGACTATTTCTTTTGCTGGGGTTGCAGATAATAAAGTAAAAGCATCAGCGCCTGGTTTACGTCAAGTATCAGGAGGCAAATACATTTTAAAGCCTGAAGGTGGAAGCGAAGTGGCAATTAGTGTTAATGCTACTTTAGGAGATGGAAAAGTTGTTAATGACAAGAAAGTTTTCCGCGTGAAAAATGTGCCTCCACCAAGTGGATTTGTGCGTGGTGAGGATGATGTTGTGAAAGGTCCTGCTTCAAGTTTAGAGAAATCTGAAGTTACTGCAAAACCTAAAGATTTTGATTTTGATGTGAAGTTTACTGTGATAAGTTTTACTATTAAAGTTCCTGGACAACCAACTGTTCAGGTAAGTGGTGGAAAGATGTCACCTGCTGCTATCAATGCAATTAAAAAGGCTGGTAGAGGTGAGCAAATTTCTATATCAAACATTTTAGCAAGAATGGATGGTACTTCATTAACATTAAAAGCATCTCCAGTAATTTACGAGGTACAATAACCTTTAGTAAATTTAAATATTTAAAAGATAGTATAATATGAAAATTTATTCTTTTACCACAGTATTATTAATTTTTACTCAATTTTCTTTTGCTCAGTCAAATATTTTGAATGCAAAAAAAGTTGACGAAATTGGTAAAAAAACCCAATCTGAAATCGAGAAAGACAACGATAAGCCGTTAGATTATGGTTATGTTGGTGACAGAGATGTTTTAATGGGCAGAATTGTTTGGGAGGTTATTGATTTAGATGAAAGAGTAAATTTTCCATTATATTATCCTGTTGAAGAAGATTTAGGATCTGATCGGATTGCATTGTTTGAAGTATTGGCTAGAGGTATGGAGTCTGGTAAAATAACTGAAGTTTATGCGGATAGTTACTTTACCTCAAAAAAGACTTTGAAAGAAATTCAAAATGCTAGAGTTTTTATTGATACTACCAATGTTGGTCGTGAACAATTATTTGCTGAAGGCAAAGTGGACCCTCAATATATTGATGAATACAAAATTGAACCTTTTCACGTTTCTGATTTTAAAATTAAAGGGATGTGGTATTTTGACAAACGTCAAGGGGAAATGAAATATCGTTTATTAGGCATTTGTCCTGTAACTCCTGATGTTTTTACTTTAAATAATCCTGATGCGATGGAATATATTGAGTTGTTTTGGGTTTATTATCCAAATGCTCGTGAAGAATTACATAAGCATAGAGCTTTTAATGAACGCAACCCTCAAATGTCATTAACTTTTGATCATATTTTAAATGCTCGTAGATTTAATGCTCGTATTTATAAAGAGCAAAATGTAATGGCTGATAGAGAAGTTGCTGCATACATACGTGAAAATGCTTTAAACCAATTGTTAGAAGGTGATAGAATCCGTGAGAAGATTCGTAATTTTGAAATTGACATGTGGAATTACTAATTTGTTTTACACATTTATCAAAAACTCTTACTTTCGTAAGAGTTTTTTTTTATGCTAGATTATATTATTGTTGGTTCCGGTTTGGCTGGAATTAGTTTTGCGGAATTTTGTTTACAACATCAACAAAAAATTCTTGTTTTTCAATCTGATTTATATCAGTCTTCAAAAGTAGCAGGAGGATTGTACAATCCGGTTATTTTAAAACGATTTACCTTGGCTTGGAAAAGTGAAGAGCATGTTACTTTTGCTTTAAATTTTTATCAACAGCTTGAGGCAAAATTACATCGCAAAATGGATTATTCTTTGCCGCTTTACAGAGTATTTCATGATGTTGCTGAACAAAATGATTGGTTTGTTTCTTCAGATAAACCAAAATTAACGGATTGGTTAGAAGCCAACATAGCACCTAATGACAACAAAGCAATACACGCTCCATTTGGATTAGGAAAGGTTTTAAAAACCGGATATGTAGATACCAAATTGTTGTTGGATTTGTATCATGATTATTTAGTACAACAACAACTGATTGATTTTTCGGTGTTTGATTACGAATCAATTGTATTTCAAGAAGATGGAGTAAAATACCAAGGATATAAAGCAAAGCATATAGTTTTTGCAGAAGGATATGGAGTAAAAAGCAATCCTTTTTTTGGTCATTTGCCGCTGGATGGCACCAAAGGAGAAGTGCTTAAGATTCATGCTCCTACATTGAATCTTAAACACATCATTAAAAAGCAAGTTTTTATCGTTCCGTTAGGGGATGATTTTTATCGAGTTGGAGCAACTTACGATTGGAACGATAAAACAGAAATTCCAACGGAATCAGGCAAACAAGAATTAATCAATGGGTTAAAAGAAATTGTAAAAGTTCCTTTTGAAATTGTAGAGCATGTGGCAGGTGTTAGGCCAACTGTAAAAGACCGAAAGCCCATGTTGGGAACGCATCCAAACCACAAAAATCTACATGTGTTAAATGGCATGGGAACTCGCGGGGTATTGTTGGCACCTAATATGGCTTGGGATTTGTTTCAACATATTCAAGCTAGCACTCCTTTAGATGCAGAAGTCAACATCTCGAGATTTAAAAAATTACTTTGGTAACTTTTCTCTGTCTTCCTTTTTTACAAAAGGAATGAATAAATTAATCCAAATATTTCTTGCCAATCGAAGAATGATAGGATAAAATACAACCAAAGTACCAATGATTGCAAAGAAAGATGATATCAAGGAAAGTCCTAAAAATACATTCGAAATTATAAAAGCTGCCACTCCAAACGCCACACTTACTGCATAACTTACATACATTGCTCCATAAAAAAATGAAGGTTCCATTTGGTACGTGAGTCCACAATGCGAACATTTTACTTTCATTTTTAGGGTTTTGTTTAAATGATAGGCATTTTTATCTTCATACATGCTTTCTTCTTGACATCTCGGACAAGTTCCTGTTAAAATACTATATAGTTTGCTTCCTTTTTTTAACATTTGCAAAAATTTTGATTCAAATGTAATAGGTTTTTAGCAAACCTATGGTAACAAAAGATACATATGCTAAGCATTTCCAATATTTCTATTTCCTTTGGTGGAACTTACCTTTTTGAAAACATCACTTTCCGATTAAACTCTGGAGATAGGGTTGGGCTCGTTGGTAAAAACGGTGCAGGAAAGTCAACCTTACTTAAAATGATTGCAGGAGACCAATCTCCTGATGAAGGTGTGATTGCCACGGAAAAAGAAGTTAAAATTGGATTTTTACGTCAGGATATTGATTTTGTTCAAGGTAGAACGGTTTTGGAAGAAGCTTACCAAGCTTTTGTAGAACTAAAGCAAATTGAGCACCAATTAGAAAAAATAAACCTAGCATTGGCTTCACGAAACGATTACGAATCAGAATCGTACTACAATTTGATAGATGAAGTCTCAGAATTAAACCATCAATACGAAGTGTTAGGCGGTTACCAATATATTGGAGAAACAGAAAAAATATTACTTGGTTTAGGGTTTCAAAGGGAAGATTTTGACAAATTAACAGATACTTTTTCTGGTGGATGGCGAATGAGGTTAGAACTAGCCAAGTTGTTATTGCAGAAAAACGATATTTTGCTTTTAGACGAACCAACGAATCATTTAGATATAGAAAGTATACTTTGGCTGGAAAGTTTCTTAAAAACGTTCCCTGGAGTTGTGGTAATGGTTTCGCACGATAAAATGTTTTTAGATCAGGTTACAAACAGGACCATTGAAATTTCCTTAGGCAAAGCCTACGATTTTCCGAAACCTTATTCTGCCTATTTAGTTTTAAGGGAAGAAATCCGTGAAAAACAATTGGCAACCCAAAAAAACCAACTTAAGAAAGTAGAAGAAACAGAAAAGTTAATTGAAAAATTTAGAGCAAAGGCATCAAAAGCTTCCATGGCACAATCGCTCATCAAAAAATTAGATAAAATGGAAGTAATTGAAGTAGATGAGGAAGACCATGCGGTGATGAATATTCAATTTCCGGTTTCTGTAACACCGGGCAGAGTAGTTTTGGAAGTGGAGCATTTAACCAAATCTTTCGGTGTGAAAACCGTATTGAAAGATATCTCTCTTTTGGTGGAAAGAGGCAAAAAAATTGCTTTGGTTGGTCAGAATGGGCAAGGAAAATCCACTTTTATCAAAGCTATTGTAAACCAATTAGAATATGAAGGTAAAATCAATCTGGGGCACCAAGTACAATTAGGGTATTTTGCCCAAAATCAAGCCGATCATTTAAATGGAGAGTTAACCTTATTGGATACCATGTTAGAGGTAGCTACTGATAGAAACAGAACCAAAGTAAGAGACATGTTAGGTTCGTTTTTGTTTAGGGGAGATGATGTGGAAAAGAAAGTAAAAGTATTGTCAGGAGGCGAACGAAACCGATTGGCTTTGTGTAGAATGTTGTTATTGCCAATGAATGTTCTTTTGTTAGACGAACCTACCAATCACTTGGATATTAAGAGTAAAAATGTGTTGAAGAAAGCGTTGTTACAATACCAGGGCACCTTGATTGTGGTTTCGCATGATAGAGATTTTTTACAAGGATTAACAGAAGTGGTGTATGAATTTAAAAACACCAAAATCAAAGAATATTTGGGTGATATCAATTTCTTTTTGGAGCAAAAGAAATTAGGAGATATGCGAGCTTTTGAACAACAAAAAGCAGTGGTAAAAAATGAAAAGGAAACGAGCCAAGGAAGCTTTTCTTTTGAAGACCAAAAAAAGCAAAAATCTTTCGCTAACAAAGTTTCAAGATTAGAAAAAGAGATTGCGTTTTTAGAATCAGATATCCAACACGATGAAAAAAAGTTGGCAGACCATCCGGAAAAGCATTTACAAGATACCACTTTTTTTGCTGCATACGAAAGCAAAAAGAAAGATTTACAAAAGTTAATGGAACAGTGGGAATTAGCTGTGATGGAATTAGATAGTTAATGTTGGTTCGGTGTAATATTCTATTTATAACCTAATCTAAATCTCCCGTATTTTATAAATCGTTAAAACTCTGGGAACTTTGCGGTAAAAACAAATATTTTGTTTAAATACATGACCAATCGAACCCAATTTAGCTATTGCTTTTCTGTAAATGGATGTCGGACCGTCCACGTTGCTTTGGGTTCCACCCATTTGGTGATTTTTGCTAAATTTCGGTGGATAAACGGTTTTTGATGTTGCATCCATCCAATCACTTCTTCAGGTTCTGCACCAATTGAGCTTTTGATTTCTAAAGCAGTTCTACCGAAAATAATCTTCTCAAAACCTTGGTTGATAGAAAAGGCAACCATATCGTATAACATATTCAAATACAACAAATAATTTTTTTGGAGTTGCGGATTATAGCCTAAAAAATAAGTGTCCATTTGCTTGCCATTGGCAATCAAAGTGCTAAACCCAATCAAAACATCTTGGTCAAAATAGCCATACAAATAAAAATGCTCATTAAGATGTTTTTTTAAGGCAGAAAAGTGGTTTTTTGGCAATATAAAAGTATTGAACGGGGCATTTTCAGCTACTGCATAATACAATGTATGCAATTGATGTTCATTTTGTTCTATCCAATGAATATCTAGTTTTTTCTTTTCTAAATGCACTATTTTTCGTTGTGCTCTTTGTAGTTGTTGTCGATATTTTTTTTGAAGTGCATCTTTGTAACTTTCAAAATTTTTCCATTGTTTTTTAACCTGAAAAACCATATTTGGTTGTGCTTGTAAAGTCACATATTTTTTTGGTTTAAAAAAAGAAGCATAATCCGGAAAGCTATAATCTTTCCAAGTAATCATAGATGCTTTTTTATTTTGAATTTTCAATAAGTTTTGAATGTAATGTAAACTATTTTCAATAGTTTCTAAAAATAAATCAGAGGTAATACCTTGGGTATGCCTAAAGCCATGATTACCAGTTAGTAAATTGTTTCCAGCCACCAATACCCCCGGACAAAACTTTTTCAAAAAAAAATTTCGTAAATGCTTGTGTATCCAAGGATCTCTTTCGCCTAAAGTAGCAAGTTGCTTAATTTCGATGTATTGTACTAATGCAATTCCCACCAGCGTTTCAGTAGCATAAACTTCTATAAAAAATAGTTGCATGTTGCTCGGAATGCCCTCTTCTATAGATTTTAAGTAAGAAATACTTAGAAAAATATCATCATTGGCTATATCATTCCAACTATCAGAAAGTTCATTGGTATTAAGTTTGGTTTGAGTGGAGTACAAAACTATTTTTTGCCAAAAGTATTGGATTGCTTTGCTACTAAATGTTAAATTATTGCCAACCTCCAATAATGCCTCCTGCTATAGATAGTGCTATTAACCAATAACCTGAGTGAATTCCAATGTATTTCCAAGTTTTTCTTTCAAATATGGCATTGATTCCTAGAATAGGTAATATTAAAAACAATGCTGTCATAAAACCGTGTAAAGCACCATGTTTAAAAGTTCGGTAAGCATCCCCATAATCTTGCATAAATGCTTCATAGGATGGTTTTGCATCCTCAATAAACTGCGGGCCACCAATCATTCCTAATGGGCCGAATTGATGTATTACAATTGGGTTTAAAATCAAGCCTATCAATAAACTCAGTAAAAAGCAACTGACAAATATTTTTGTCATCCTTTCTTTTTTTAAGTCATCCATAGATAAGTGAGAGGCTTTCATCCAAGCAGTTCCCATTACTTTAGGATGGTAATAAATACCTCCTGTCAAAAAAATACTAAGTCCGGCAAAAAATACGGCAATTAAGTTGATTTCCATTTTT
>CAZAHJ010000005.1:0-22934 GCA_964485115.1 uncultured Flavobacterium sp. | reverse complement strand
AAGGACGATTTTCGGTTATTTCAAATGAGCCAATTTTTTTTTTATTTAATAGTGATATAATCATTTAAAATTCTCAATAATCTAAATTAATTTAAAAATATTTAGTAATGATAAAAATATTTTTATTTTGAACAGTTTTAGATTTTCACATTAGTAGTACGTAAAATTTATACAAATTTATTGTTAAATTTACATCATAAAAAAAAATTAATACCAAAAATCTATAAGCATGCATCAAGCCAGTCCTAATACTATTAACATCCTAATGGTTGATGCCTCCGTATTAATTTATAAAGGTCTTCAATGGATATTAAACGAAAATTTTAAAAATGCAAAGGTGTTTTTCTCTGTAAATGAAAAAACTACATTAGAAATATTAAATACTATATCAATTGACTTGATTATTGTAGAAAGAGATATTTCAATGGACTATTTAAACTTAATTAGTTCAAAAATCCGATCAAAGCAGTTGAATACAAAAATTGCTTTGTTGACTTCTGTAAAACAAAAAGTTTCAGAATTACAAAAAATATATTTAGATAAAGTACAATTGTTTATAAGTCAGGATGTTTCAGAAGGCGAATTCTTAAATTCATTAATGGCTTTATTAAGACAAACAGTAAATTTTGATTTTATCAAAGAAATAAACGTGGTTGGTTATGAAGTTATATCCAATCCAATTACCAAACTTTCTAAAAGAGAATTTGAAATTGCTGTTTACATGAAAAACGGAATGGGTAATTTAGAAATTTCTAATTTACTTAATATTGGTGCTTCTACAGTAAGTACCTATAAAAATCGAATTTTCGAAAAACTAGGCATCCAAAATTTGGTGCAATTGGTAGATATTATGCGAAAGTTTGAAAGCTTAAACTAAAAGGGCTTACTTTAAGTAAACCCATTTTCCTGTTTCCTCTACTTTTACTTCAATCATATGGTGTTTGCTCAATCCTTTGGTAGCAGCATCCCATTTTTTTCCACTCAATCCTGAATCAGTCTTTAATTGATTAAGCTCTTGGGGAGAGGATTTCTGTAATAAGTTTACGATTAATTTTTCTTCTTCCGATAATTCTATTGCTTTTTTCTCAGGTCTCATTTGTGGGAAAAATAGCACTTCTTGAATGGAGGCATTATTGGTTAAAAACATCACCAAACGATCCATTCCAATTCCCAATCCAGAAGTTGGAGGCATGCCGTATTCCAATGCTCTTAAAAAGTCGTTGTCTATAAACATGGCTTCATCATCCCCTCGTTCTGATAAAGCTAACTGAGCTTCAAATCGTTCTCTTTGGTCAATAGGATCGTTCAATTCCGAATATGCATTGGCAACTTCTTTCCCGCAAACCATCAATTCAAAACGTTCTGTTAGCTCCGGATTGTCTCTGTGGGTTTTACACAAAGGCGACATTTCTTTCGGAAAGTCTGTAATAAAAGTTGGTTGGATGAAGTTTCCTTCGCACTTGGCACCAAAAATTTCATCAATTAACTTTCCTTTCCCCATGGTTTCATTTACTTCTATGCCAATTGAAATGGCTGCATTTCTAATTTCATCCTCAGTTTTTCCGGAGATATCAAAACCAGTGAATTGTTTGATGGCATCGGTCATACTAATTCTTTGGTAAGGTGCTTTAAAGTCAATTTGATGCTCTCCAAAAATTGCTTTGGTAGTTCCATTAACTTGTGTAGCACAAAACTCTAATAATTGCTCCGTGAATTCCATCATCCAATGGTAATCTTTGTATGCTACATAAATTTCCATGGCGGTAAATTCCGGATTATGGGTTCGATCCATTCCTTCGTTTCGGAAGTTTTTCGAAAATTCATACACCCCGTCAAAGCCACCTACAATCAATCTTTTTAAATATAACTCGTTGGCAATTCGCATGTATAACGGAATATCCAAACTATTATGATGCGTAATGAATGGTCTGGCTGCTGCTCCACCTGGGATAGATTGTAAAATAGGAGTTTCTACTTCCATATAACCTTTTTGGTTAAAAAAAGTTCGCATAGCATCAAACAAGCGTGTTCATTTGATGAACACTTCTTTTACTTGCGGATTCACCACCAAATCTACATAACGCATGCGGTAACGTAATTCAGGATCAGTAAACGCATCGTATGTATTACCCTCAGCATCTGTTTTAGGTAGTGGTAATGGCTTTAAGGCTTTGCTCAATAATTTTAAAGAAGTAACTTTTACCGTTTTTTCTCCTACTTGGGTTAAAAACAATTCTCCTTCTACCCCAATAAAGTCACCTAGGTCTAGTAACTTTTTAAAAACTTCGTTATACAAAGTTTTGTCGTCACCCAAACACAATTCATCTCTATTAACATATAATTGAATTCTACCTTCGCTGTCTTGTAATTCTGCAAAAGAAGCTTTTCCTTGAATTCGAACACTCATCAATCTACCAGCCAAAACCACTTTTTTTCCTTCTTCAAACTGGTTTTTTACTTGTTTACTGGTTTCGCTTACCGGAAATAAGGTTGCAGGATAGGCTTCAATACCTAAACTTTTAAGTTGGTTGAGTTTTTCTCTACGGATAACTTCTTGCTCTGAAAGTTGCATGGACTTTGTTTTAAAACGAATGCAAAGGTATAGAATTGATAAAAAACCAAAAAATTTTAGGTTAACTTTGCCATTTGTTACTCTTTGAAATGAAAAACACACAAGTCGTTATAAAGCACTTAGGTCTGGTAGACTACCAAGCTTGCTGGGATTACCAAGAGAAATTGTTCCAACAAACGGTAGATATCAAATTGCAAAAACGAAACCAACCGGAGTTGATTACCAATAATTATTTGTTATTGTTAGAGCATCCTCCGGTGTATACTTTAGGTAAAAGTGGAAACATGACTCATTTGCTTTTAAATGAACTCCAGTTAAAAGAACGCAACATAGGGTTTTACAAAATCAATAGAGGGGGAGATATTACTTTTCATGGACCAGGACAATTGGTAGGATACCCTATTTTAGATTTAGAGAATTTTTTTACGGATATCCATCGTTATTTGAGATTTTTAGAAGAAGCAATTATTTTAACCATTGCCGAATATGGTTTAGTTGGTAAAAGAAGTTCAGGAGAAACTGGTGTTTGGCTGGATGTTGGAACCCCATTTGCCAGAAAGATTTGTGCCTTGGGTGTTAAAGCATCACGTTGGGTTACCATGCATGGATTTGCGTTAAATGTGAATACCGACTTAGGTTATTTTGACCATATTATTCCATGTGGCATCAGAGGCAAAGGAGTTACTTCGATGAAAGCAGAATTAGGAAAAGAAATTTCTATGGATGAGGTCAAAGAAAAATTTATCAAACATTTTCTGACACTTTTTAAGGCAACACTTTAAAAATTTAACTTAAGCTGCAGCATGTTTTTATCCCATTGAAAACTTTTTCGATGATGTTCACACAAGCCATGTTGGTGGATGGCTAATTTATGATCTTTGGTAGGGTAGCCTTTGTTTTGTTTCCACTGATATTGTGGATGAACTTCGTGAATTTCCTCCATGTATAAGTCCCTGTAAGTTTTCGCCAAAATAGAAGCTGCGGCTATATTCAAATATTTGCCATCCCCTTTAATAATACATTCGTTAGGAATGTTTTGAATAAATGCTATTTCATTTGGGGTAAAAATTTTACCCGTAGTATTGTGGAATGGTTTTTTTGGAGTTATTTTTTTGTTGCCATCTATAATAATGTATTGCGGAGTAGTTTCTAATTTCAAAATACATTCTTGCATGGCCTTTAAGGATGCGTTTAAAATGTTGATTTCATCAATTTCAGAGGGTAGAATTGAAGTTACAGCATAACAGATCGCAACATCCTCTATAATAGGTTTTAGTTCAAAACGTTTTTTTTCATTGATTTTTTTGGAATCATTCAAATTTTCCAATAAAAAATGCACCCATTTTTTTTCAACAGAATATCCACTTTTCTCCATAATATTTTTTGGAAGAACTACAGCTGCAGCTGTAACTGGACCGGCTAAACATCCTCTACCTGCCTCATCACAACCGGCTTCTAAATCAAACAAACTGAATTGATTACTTAATACTTTCATAACATTGAATTATTTGTAAATTAAACGCAACCTTTTTAATTTTAATGCATCTTTACTCTGTTTTAAGTAAACAAATTATAATTTTTGTAGACTATTTTTAACAAATGTAATCCAATAAAATGGCAAACAAAATTTGGTAGTTTAATAAATAATTAAGAAGTTTGCGGAATAACTAACTCAAATAAAAGTAATATGAGATCAAAATTCAAATGGATTTTAACGCTCGTTGCAGCGTTTTTGATGCAGTTTTCTTTTGCACAAGAGAAAACTATCTCGGGTACTGTTTCAGGTGATGGCATGCCGCTACCTGGTGCTACAGTGCTTGTAAAGGGTACTAAAAATGGTACTACTACTGATTTTGATGGTAATTATACCATTAAAGCAAAGCAGGGGGATGTGTTGGAAGTATCCTATGTTGGTTACAAAACAAAATCTGTTACGGTAGGTACTGCTAACAGAGTAAATGTAACCCTTGACAATGATACTGCACTTCCTGAGGTAGTAGTGGTTGCAGAAGGGTACAAAACAACAACAAGAGCAAAATCTGTTAGTGCTGTTGCTACGGTTTCATCTGAAACTTTAGAAAACAGACCTAATGCATCTGTGTTACAGTCTTTACAAGGACAAGTAGCAGGTTTCCAAATTACAACTGGTTCTGGGCAGCCAGGTTCTATCTCTAACACGATTATTCGTGGTATTGGTAGTATAAATGGTAATACGGAACCATTGTATGTGATTGATGGTGTTCCTCAAAGTGGATCTAGCTTTAGAGCGATTAACCCTGAGGATATTGATACCTTCAACGTATTAAAAGATGCTGCTGCTACTGCGTTGTACGGAAACAGAGGTGCTAATGGGGTTGTAGTTGTTAATACCAGAAGAGGTAAAAACAGAGAGTTTTCAGAAATCGTAGTTACTTCAACCACTGGGGTTTCTACTTTGCAAGATAACTATTACAACAAAATGAGCTCAAGAGAGTTGTTAACAATTGAGAAAAGAAAAAACAATGGTTTTGGTAGATTCTTAACAGATGCTGAAATTGCAGCTTGGGATGTAGATACAGATTGGAAAGATGTGTTATTGCGTCAAGCCTCTCAAAAAACAATTAATGTTTCTATGTCTGGTGGTACCGAAAAATTACGTTCTTTTACTTCTATCAACTATAATGAAACCGAAGGTTTGTCAAACATGTCAAACTTTAATCGTTTTACTTTCCGTAATAACTTAGATGGAAAAGCAATGAACGATAAATTATCGTATAGTTCTAGTTTGTCTATTGCATTTGTAAAAGATAACCGTGTGCCTGGTTTAGGGACTGGAGGGGTTAACCAAAACCCAATGTTGGCTGCTTTGATAGGTTTGCCTTATTTATCTCCAGCTGACTACCAAAATGGTACTCAATTAAATAGTTTAGCAAGAGGTCAATTCCCTGGTTCTCAATTCAATACTAGAGTTCCGTTGTTAGGTTATACTCCATTGTTAATCATGGACTTAGAAAGAAACCGTGTATTCCGTTTCAACGAATTCCAAATTTTTGGATCTTTCAAATTGAAATATGATCTGACTAAAGATTTGTCTATCAACAATACCACAGGGGTTGACTACACACAGTTTACTTCTACCCAAGCACAAGGGCCAAAAGGATTTAATGCGATTTATTTTGCACAAAATGATGGCAAGCCTTTTGGAGGATCTGAAGTACAAACATTTTCAAGTGATGTACAAGTTGTTAATACTTCAAGTATCAACTACAGCAAAACATTCAACGAAAAACACTCTATTGATTTAGGAGGTTACGTAGAAGGCTTGTATGCAACTGAGAAATCTTTTGACTACACTACCAATGGTTTGAATCCTTTAACTTATTACCCAGGTAGTGGTGCAAGTTATATTCCTGAAGATCCAAACAACTTTGCTTGGTACAGAAGATTTGTGAATGGTTCTGTAGCTAAAGCTGCATTATTGTCTTATTTTGCTTCTGCGGATTATGATTACGATTCTAAATTTGGTTTGTCAGCAACTTTCAGACGTGATGGTTCTTATCGTTTCCGTGGTAATAACAAGTTCGGTAACTTCTGGTCTGTAGGAGGTAGAGTTAATTTAGACAAAATGTCTTTTATGCAAGGGTCTAAATTTGATATGTTAAAATTAAGAGCTTCTTATGGTACTGCTGGTAACCAAAACATTGCCGGACAGTCTATCTATGCAATACCTAACTTCTATAAAGATTTGTATGCTTTAGGTAATCCAACATACTTAGGTCAACAATCGGCTTCACCAGTTATTGGTAATCCAGATGTACGCTGGGAGGTGATTACTTCTGCTAACGTTGGTGTTGATGTTATATACAACTCTAGATTAAGAGCTAATTTTGATTTCTATATCAAAGAAACTTCTGACTTATTCTTCTCTATTCCAATTTCTGCTATCTCAGGTCAAACATCTATCGCTGGTAACTTTGGTGGAATTAGAAACAAAGGTTTTGAATTGTCTTTAAACTATGATTTGATCAAATCTGCGGATCCAACAGGATTAAAAGTAAACATTTGGGGTAACGGAGCAATCAATGATAACACAATTACGGAGTTAGATTTGCCTCCAGGACAAACCCAACAAAATTTAGGAAATACTGTAAGAAGAATTGGTGGTCCGGTTGGTGAATACTTTGTATTTGATTATGCAGGAATCAACCCAAGTACTGGTAACCATATGTTCTATACAGCAGATGGAAATTTAACTGAAACTCCAGGGGAAGCAGATAGAAAATTAACTGGCTTATCTAGCATTCCTAGAATTCAAGGTGGTTTCGGTTTTAATGTTGACTACAAGAATTTCTTCTTATCTACTCAGTTTACTTACGTTGCTGATGTGCAAAGATTTGATTTTGACTTGTCTTCCTTATCTGATCCAAACTCCATTGGTCAGTTCAACTTAACAAGAGATTTGTTAAATCACTGGACTCCAGATAACAGAATTACAGATCAACCATCTTTATCAGTTGGTAATCAAGGATTTGCTTCAAGTTCAACCAGATTCTTAAGAGATGCTTCTTACTTACGTTTACGTAACTTACAAATTGGATATAACTTCCCTAAAAAGACTTTCAATGATAAATTAAGCTTGAGAATTTTTGCTCAAGGTGAAAACTTATTGACTTTCTCTAAATGGAGAGGTTGGGATGCGGAATCTCCTAGAGCTGGTGACCAATACCAATTTCCAACTCCAAGAATTTATACTGTAGGAGCTCAAATTAATTTATAAAAATAAAATACTATGAAAATAAAAAAATTAGTTGTTTTATCCCTCCTTTTTCTTGGTTTTTCTTCTTGTGATGATCAATTAGATATTGTACAACCAAGTGAAATTAATGAGGCCGTTATCTTTAGTAGTATTCCTACTTTTAGAAATGCGTTAAATACTGTTTACGCTTCGTTTCCATACCAAAACACCATGATTTTTAATGCGGTATGGACAGACGAAATCAAAATTGGTTTAACCAATGGTGGTCAAGGGATTACTAACGGGGAACATGGTTATGTGTTAAATGACCAATCAGGGGATGCTGGTTCTATTTGGAATTCACACCACCGTATGATCAATTTAGCTAATAGAGTTATTGTTGGTGCACCATCTGTACCGGTAACTTCACCAGCAGAAGAGGCTCAAGTGAAAGATATTGTAGCTCAAGCTAGATTTTTAAGAGCGTTAACTTTAATTCAAGTTATGCCTTACTTTACTACTGATTTAGCAGATAATGCTGCTTTAAGTATCATTGCTTTTGAAGATATACCTCAAACTACTGCTAAAAGACCAAGAAGTACTAATGGAGAAGTGTATGCTATTATTGAGGCTGATTTAACTTATGCTGAGGCTAATTTAGCTACTCGTACTGGGGATGATGCTTTGCGTTTTGCTAATTTAAATGGATGTAAAGCTATTAGAGCTAGAATGGCACTATACAGAAAGCAATATCCACAAGCACAACAATTAGCTCAAGATTTGATTGATGCAGTGCCTTTGTCACCAAGAGCTCAATATACTGCAATGTGGTCTGATGCGAACAATAACGAAAGAATTTTCTTTATTGCCAGACAAGTTGGAAACGCTTCTTTTTCTGGATTATTTTCAAACGTTGGTCCTGGTATTGGTAAAAATAACTGGTACGAAATGGGAAGAGGTTTGTTTGAAAAGTATGCTCAAAATGATATCAGAAGATCTGCTTTTACTGGATTAAATGATAATTCTAATGTTTCAGCAACAGGAATTTCTAGCATATCTTCTAATCCAAATACGGATCCAGCTTACAGAGAAAATGATCAAATTTGTATCAATAAATATCCTGGTAAAAGCAACGTTCCTTATTTAGCAGATTTTAAAATTTTTAGAGTTGCTGAAATGTACATGATCAAAGCAGAAGCTCAAATTGCTCAAAATAATTTATCTGGTGCAGCCGAAACTTTAAAAGCTGTTAGAGATGCTAGACATACAACAGTTCAGCCTCTACCTAATTACGGTTCACAACAAGCTGCTTACCAAGATTTATTATTAGAAAGAAGAAAAGAATTTTGTTTTGAAGCAATGCGTTACATCGACATTAAGCGTTTAGGCCAAGTTGCTAACGTTACATTCGATAGATTCTTTAGAGATTGTGCAATTAATAACTCTTGTACACCTCCAGCTCCTGGAGATCACAGATTTACTATGCCAATTCCTAACTCGGAGCGTAATGCGAATCCAAACGTAGTACAAAACCCTAATTATTAAATAAAATTGATATGAAAAAAAGATTTTTAACCCTTTTAGTGGTAGGTGCTTTGGTTGCTTCTTGTAGTAAAGAAGAACCTGGAGATTACTTATACACAGGTAAAGATTTTGTTTCTTTTGCTAATATTAATGCCACCAACATTTCTATTTCAGAAGATGCAGGTTCTGCTCAAATTAAAGTACAATTATCCAGACCGCAATCAGAAGCAACTACTGTAACGGTAACTGTGGAAGAATTGGAATTAAATGTTGGATATTCTATTCCTTCAACTCAAGTGGTTATTCCAGCAGGTGAATTTGAAGGTAATTTTGTAATCAACCCTGTTAATGATAATTTGAACTCTCCAGCTACTCGTTTAAAAGTAACAATAACAGCTGCTACTCCTGATATGAAAATTGGGATGAGAGAAGTTGGTTCTTATACCAAAAACATCACTATTGTTAATGATGACTGTCCTACTAAGTTTAACACTTGGTTTGGTCCAGTTACTGTTCAAGATGTTGGATATGGATCTGTACCTGCAAATGGAAGTGGTAATGCCGTTGGTGCTTGTGACATCTTACGTGTAGTAGGTGCTACTAACCTTGTTGGTTGGACCTCTGGTGCTGCAAATTCAGTTAATCATGACTTTACTTTAGTTCCTGATTTTCCAAATGCACCAACTGGTGTAGCTACCATTGCTGCAACTCAAATTGGTCAAGCAAACTTTAATTTTGGTGCAGGTGCTGAACCAGGCGCTGTATTATATACTATCACTTTTGGCGAGTATAATGAAACTACAAAAATTATTGAAGTTGATTACCAACTAAGAGTAAGAAGAATTAGTACTGGTGCTTTGTTTAATTTAACAGGTTGGAATGGTACTAATCGAATCATCAAACCATAAAAATTTATTAAACCCTCTTAAAATCCTAACTTCGGTTAGGATTTTTTTTTATATTTACACTTCATAAAATTTAATGAATTTACCATTAATTGCTTTTTGCTACAATCAATAACCGATAAAGAAAAGGCGATTATATGACCGCAAGAAATAATAATTATTTACATATGAAAATGAAAATTACATTACTTTTAATTACTTTTTTTACAGGATTTTTATATGCTCAAACCCCTGCACAATTACGTCAGGTAATTGATCAAACAGATGTAGCCACTCTAAAGATCCTAAGTGCTGAATTTAAAGAGGAATATGAATCAAGACAGGAAAAAATTAATAATTTTCTTGCACTTAATCCACAATTTCCAAAAAGATATGTGGAAGATTTGGTAGAGTACGAAATTTATGATATTGAAAATAACACCCCAGTTTATAGCCAAACAGACAATCGTAATTCTGCAATTACTTCAAGGTCTAACCGTTTATACAATGGGGGTGCTTTAGGATTAAATGTGCAAGGACAAGGCATGACAGCACATATTTGGGATGGAGGGATTGCCTTACAAACACATGTGGAATTTCCAAATAATAAAATTTTTGTTTTTGATGCCATAGGTTCATTAAGTTCACATGCAACCCACGTAACAGGTACGGTTGTAGCTCAAGGTATTACAGCAAGCTTAAGAGGGAATGCATTTAATGCTTCTGCAGTTAGTTATGACTGGAACAATGATTTAGAAGAAATTACAAATGCAGCAGCAAACGGTATGTTGGTTTCTAATCATTCTTATTGGTCTGGAAGTAGCTCTGCAGCTTGGACTTTCGGTGCTTATGACTCAAGAGCCAGGAGTTTAGATCAAATTACATTTGCTGCACCATTTTATTTATTTGTTGGATCTGCTGGAAATGATAGAAATAATTTTACAAGTTCCATTATTGGGCCTTATTTAAATCAAAAAGGGGGATACAATTTGGTAAAAGGAATGCACAATGCAAAGAATACTTTAACTGTTGGAGCCGTTGAGCAAGTTTCTATTTATAATGGACCACAAAGTGTTTTAATGTCCTCTTTTAGTAGCTGGGGACCAGCAGATGATGGGCGAATTAAGCCAGAAATTGTAACCAAAGGAACTGAAGTGAGATCTACTTGGAGTACTTCTGATACTGCCAATGCAATTTCTCAAGGAACTTCTATGTCAGCACCCGGAATCACTGGTTCCGCTATATTATTACAACAGCATTACAATAATCTTAATGCTTCCTTTATGAGAGCTGCTACCCTAAAAGGTTTGATTATGCATAGTGCAGATGAAGCAGGCCCGGCACAAGGTCCCGACTATATGTTTGGTTGGGGATTGATGAATACAGAAAGAGCAGCCACAATTATCACTCGCAGACACGAAAATAAGCACATTATTCAAGAAAATGTATTGGCTAATGGTGCTACTTTTACTACCCAAGTTTATGCTACTGGTACAGAACCATTGATGGCATCTATCTCTTGGACAGAACGAGCATTTACTGCTAATAACGGTACAAATGATCCGGTAGGAAGTCATTTAATCAACGATTTAGACATCCGTGTAACAAGAGATGGGCAAACGTTTTTCCCTTGGAGATTGCAGCCTTCAAGTCCAGCAAGCGAAGCGTTAAGAGATGGGGATAACAATATCGATAATTTTGAAAAAATTGAAATAGATACCCCAACTGCTGGTTTGTACACCATTACTGTATCACATAAAGGCTCTTTGGTAAGTGGTAACCAAACTTATTCGTTAATTGTATCAGGTATTGATCAAACCTTATCTAACCAAACTATTGCTAACGCTGAGTTTGCAATTTATCCTAATCCAAGTAACGGTTTATTTACCATTGCTACGGAAGGTTTTGACAACAAAACTCTTGAAATATTTGATATTCAAGGAAGAAATGTATTTTTAACGGCTTTAATTTCCAATTTAAATGACATCAATGTGAGTTATTTGCCTAAAGGAGTTTATATGGCTAGATTGATAGCTGGAGATCAAGTAACTACCAAGAAAATTGTAATCCAATAAGCATTGTGATAAATTACTTAAAAAAGACTGCTATTTGCAGTCTTTTTTATTTCTTTGCACCTCATTTTCTGCGTATGTCAAGGATTCTGATTCTTTATTTTGTTTTTATCATTTGGTCTTTTGCTCAAGATAGACCAAGGAACAATAATACAGATAATAGTCCAGTAATTACCACCGATCAAAAAAGAGTACTTTCCAATAATCCAAACCAAAGGCAAGGTGTTAATTCAAACAACAATTCTACCTCCAACAATGCTCCAAAAGCAAAAATTGAGCAGTACAAATTTTATAAAGTAGAAAAGGATACCATCATTTTAGATACTTCATTAACCATTCAAAGTGAATATAAATATAATTTGTACCGCAAAGATTTGTTTGGTTATCAACCTTTTGCCAACGAAGGGCAACCACTCAATATTTTAGATTTTTCATTAAATGATTCTAATTTACTGCCACAGTTTGGTTTTAAAGCAAAACACCATAATTATTTACAAATCAAGGATATTACCTACCACCAAGTTGCAACACCATTAACGGAGTTGTATTACAAAACGGTAATGGAGCAAGGACAAAGCGTTGATGCTTTTTTTACTTTAAACACCAACGAACGAACCAATTATTCGATTGCATACAAGGGTTTGCGTTCCTTGGGAGTGTATTTAAACAATTTATCAAGTCACGGCAATTTTCGTTTTTCTACCAACTATCAGACCAAAAACAAACGATACCAATTGTATGCACACATTACTGCTCAAGATTTAACCAACCAAGAGAATGGTGGAATACAATTGATAGATAATTTTACTTCCGGTGATCAAAACTTCACAGATAGATCTAGAATTGAAGTTTGGTTAAGAGATGCTCGTTCCTTGTTGCAAGGAAATAGATACTTTTTGTCACATTCGTTTAAACTGCGACCTAACAAAAAAGAAACCAACATGGTGATAAGCCATGAAGGTTTTCATGAAAATAAATTTTACGAGTTTACCCAAAATAATTTATTTACCAATGTACCCGAAAGTGGACCAATAATTCGTTTTGGAGAAGCATTTGTACAAGGAAATTTGAGAGACTTATCGGAATTTAACCAAACCTACCAAAAAGTACAATTGGCTTTGACCAATAAAACTTATGGAAAATTGTTTTTTTACACAGACTTTTTACAGAACAACTATTTTTATAACCGAGTTTTGTTACAAAATCAGGTGTTGATTCCAAATAGAATCCAAGATAATATCCAAACCATAGGTGCTCGTTACCAATTCAATAGAAAAAAGTTCTTATTTGATTTTGGATTTCAAAATGGCATTACTAATGCAGATGTTACCAAAATTGATGCTAATATTAAATATGTTCCGAACAAAAAATATGCATTACTTTTTGAAGGAACTTTTCAAAAGACACTAGCAGATGTTAATTTTAGGTTATTCCAAAGCAATTTTGTGCATTATAATTGGTTCAACCAATTCAATAATCCTGGGGTTTTAAAAACCAAGTTTACTTTTGAAAATCCTTGGTTAGGAGTAGAAGGGAATTATCAAATTCTAACTGATTATCTCTATTTTTCTGATACTGCGTCTCCTGAATCTATGCAGCAATTGATAAAACCATTCCAGTTTACAAGTAGTATTCATTGGTTTTCTATCAAAGCATTTAAAGAGTTTAGTTACAAAAAATGGGCATGGAACAATGCCTTATTGTACCAAGCTACAGACGCTAGTACCTCTATTTTAAATGTTCCTCAGTTAACTGCTCGAAGCACTTTGTACTACAGCGGCACTTTGTTTAAAAAGGCGATGAATTTTCAATCAGGAGTACATGTACATTATTTTTCAGAATATTTTGCAAATGAGTATAACCCGGTAATTGGAGATTTTTTTGTACAAAATACCCAAGCGATAGGTAATTTTCCAATGATAGACTTGTTTTTTAATGCTCGAGTTCGTCAAACAAGAATCTTTTTTAAGGCAGAACACTTAAATGCTTTATTCACCAAACAACCAAATTATTTTACCACACCAACCCAACCTTATAGAGATTTTATCATTCGTTTTGGTTTGGTTTGGAATTTCTTCCAATAGGAATTCCTATTTTTGCATCTCATTTTATCATTATGATTTACGCTAAAAATATCTTAGAAACCATTGGCAATACCCCAATGGTGCAAATCAACCATATTACAAAAGAATTGCCATGTATGGTTTTAGCAAAAGTAGAAACTTTTAATCCGGGAAATTCTGTAAAAGACCGTATGGCTTTAAAGATGGTAGAGGATGCAGAAAAAGACGGAAGATTACAGCCTGGAGGAACCATTATTGAAGGAACTTCCGGAAATACCGGAATGGGCTTGGCTTTGGCTGCAATTGTAAAAGGGTACAAATTGATTTGTGTAATTACCGACAAACAATCTAAAGAGAAAATGGATATTTTGCGTGCAGTTGGTGCCAAAGTTATAGTTTGTCCAACCGATGTAGAACCAACTGATCCAAGATCCTATTATTCTGTTTCTAAAAGATTGGGACAAGAAATTCCAAATTCATGGTATGTAAATCAATACGATAATCCAAGTAATTCGGTAGCTCACTACGAGCAAACTGGCCCTGAAATTTGGGAACAAACCCAAGGTAAAGTCACCCATTTTGTGGTTGGTGTAGGAACAGGTGGTACTATTTCAGGGGTTGCAAAATATTTAAAAGAAAGAAATCCGAATGTAAAAATATGGGGAATAGATACTTACGGTTCTGTTTTTAAAAAATACCATGAAACTGGAATTTTTGATGAAAACGAAATTTATTCCTATATCACCGAAGGCATTGGTGAAGATATCTTACCAAAAAATGTTGATTTTTCGTTAATTGATGGTTTTACCAAAGTAACCGATAAAGATGCTGCTGTTTATACCAGAAGATTGGCTTTAGAAGAAGGAATTTTTGTAGGGAATTCTGCAGGTGCTGCTATTAAAGGAGTGTTGCAATTAAAAGAACATTTTAAGCCTGAAGACGTGGTAGTAGTTTTATTTCATGATTCTGGTACAAGATATGTTGGGAAAATTTTCAATGACGATTGGATGCGTGAAAGAGGATTTTTAGAAGAAAATATCACCAAAGCATCGGATTTGATTCAGCACCATCAAGACAAGCCTTTGGTAATTGTTAGAACAGAAGAATTGGTTTCACATGCCATTGATCGTTTTAAAAAATACAATATTTCTCAAATTCCTGTGATAGACACTACCGGGTTTGTAGGAAGCTTAGAAGAATCGGATGTGTTTAAAGCTTTCATTCAAAACAAAGAAGTTGCCAACCAACCAATCAAAGAAGTAATGGGCAAACCATACCCAATGGTTTCTGCACAAGCAACTTTAGAGGAAGTAGCCAAGGAAATGCAAAACCATCAGGCTGTTTTGGTACAAATGGAGCAAAACAAATATCATATCATTACCAAGCACGATATCATAGCTTCTATTAGATAGTTTTTTTAAGTTGGTTTTTTAAACCAACTTAATTTTTTTAAATTTATACCACTACAAATTTTAATATAGTGGTGAAAGAAGATTTTTTACACTTTGTTTGGAAAAATCAATGGTTAGAAGTTTCAAAACTTCAAACCGTTTGTGGTAAAAATATTATCGTACACCATCCGGGTCAGTACACACAATTATCTGGTCCGGATTTTTTTAATGCACAAATTACTATTGGCAATCAAAAGTGGGCAGGTAATGTAGAAGTGCATGTGAATGCATCCGATTGGTATATCCACCAACATGAAGAGGATGTAAAATACCACAACGTGATTTTACATTTGGTTTGGAATTACGATGTAGAGGTGTATCAGTCAAACGAGCAACCAATTCCGGTTTTGGTTTTAAAAAATGCAATTCCACTAGAAGTATTCAAAAATTACCAAAACTTAATTGCACCAAAAAAATGGATTTTTTGTGAGAATTCATTGCCTAACGTTCCAGAGCTAATCAAATCAAAATGGTTAGAAACGCTATATTTTGAAAGATTGCAGTTAAAAACAGAACCCCTTTTAACTTCTTTAGAAAACACAAAGCATAATTGGGAAGCTGTCCTTTTTTTAGAATTGTCAAAAGGATTTGGATTAAACACCAATGGCAAAGCATTTAATGAAATTGCCAATATAATCACATGGGAAACTTTTCAAAAAGAAATTTCTCACTTAAAACATCTAGAAGCATTGCTGTTTGGAGTAGCGGGTTTGTTAAATGATTCATTTCAAGACCAATATGCCAAAGAAATAAATCATACATGGCAATATTTACAAGCCAAGTATCCGCAATTACGAACAATTACAACAACGGTGGAATTTTTCAAACACCGTCCGGATAATTTTCCAACCATACGTTTGGCTCAATTAGCATCACTGTATTATCACCAACCATTTTTATTTTCTAAACTAATTCACTCCATCGAAACTTCATCTTCATTGAGTTTTTTGCAAGTAGAAGTTTCTGATTATTGGAAAAGTCATTACACTTTTGATCATGAAACCAAGCTAACAAAAAAGAAAATTAGCAATTCGTTTTCTCAATTGTTATTGGTAAATGTGTTGGTTCCGATTTTTTATAGTTATCAAAATTATCTAGGCAAACCATCCGAGGGTTGGATAGAAGTATTGGAAAAAATTTCTCCTGAAAAAAACCATATTGTGGACAGATTCCAAGCTTTAACATTGAAATGTAATAACGTGATGGATAGCCAAGCAGTAATTCAGTTAAAAAATAATTACTGCGACTATAAAAAGTGTATGCAGTGTGGTATCGGACAAAAGATTTTACAAAATACTTAAATTACCTATCTTTGAAAAAATAAATGGTAATGCTTAAAAAGATTATTTGGCTTGTTGTACTAGTGATTGTAGTTGTAATAAGCAGTTATATGGCATTTGTGTATTATGTGTCTTACAGTGAAGGGATGCGATCAGGAGAGTTAATCAAAATTTCTCACAAGGGAGTAGTGGTAAAAACTTGGGAGGGAGAAATTAGCCAAGGGATATCAGGAGCACAAATTTTTAAATTTTCAGTGATGCCCTCAAACAAGCAACTCATCCAACAATTGGAAGATTACCAAGGCAAATACATTAAATTAAAATATGATGAAAAGCTCTAAACCTTTTTTCTGGTTGGGAGATACCAGGTATTTTATCAAAGAAGTAACTTTAGAAGACAACCCTCATTATCGCAAATCTAATGATTGATAGTTTAAGGTATTTTTTACAGAAATATGGCTTTCATGTTTCTTCCAGAATGGCAGATAAATTAGGCATGAAAGCCACTAATGTTCGCTTGTTTTTTATCTATGCTACATTCTTTACAGCAGGAGTAGGCTTTGGATTATATCTTACATTGGCTTTTTGGCTCAAATTAAAAGACATGATTTATGCCAAAAGATCTTCGGTTTTTGACTTATAGCAAAGCATTTTATCATTTAATTTTTTTATTTTTCCAAAAAAAATCTCCAAATTGCTAAGCATTTTAAAAACTAATGCAGTTTTTATAAAAAACACAATTAAAATCAACTAAAATTAACCAATTCTCTTAAGAGAAAAACATACGTATGTACAGTAAACTAAAATTAACCGCTCTTTTTATTTTATTACCATTATTAAACTTTGCCCAAGAAAAGGGGATAGATGAAAAAATCAACGATATTGTGAAGCCGGCAGTAGATGCCATGGGAGAAGTGTTTTTTTACAAACCTTTTGCCGCAATTGGTTTTGAAATGCCATTGGTAGTACTTTGGTTGGTACTAGGAGCTACTTTTTTTACCTTGTACATGGGTTTTATCAATTTAAAAGGAATCAAACATGCATTCCAATTAATTCGAGGTGATTACGATAAGCCAGAGGACCAAGGGGAGGTTTCGCATTTTCAGGCATTAGTAACAGCTCTATCTGGAACTGTTGGTTTAGGAAACATTGCTGGAGTTGCTGTAGCCATTTCTATAGGTGGAGCTGGGGCTACTTTTTGGATGATAGTTGCTGGATTTTTAGGAATGTCTTCCAAATTTGTAGAGTGTACTTTAGGCGTAAAATATCGCAAATTAAATGATTTAGGAGAGGTTTCCGGTGGGCCAATGTACTATTTATCGGAAGGATTAAAACGCAAAGGAGTAGGGGGACTTGGAAAAGTATTGGCTGTAATTTTTGCAATCTTAGCCGTTGGCGGCTCATTTGGCGGTGGAAATATGTTTCAAGCCAACCAATCATTTGCTCAGTTAGCTAATGTGTTTCCTGTATTTGAAGGAAAAGGATTTTGGTATGGAATTGTGATTGCCTTTTTTGTTGGAATTGTGATTATAGGTGGAATTAAAAAAATTGCGAGTGTAACGGATAAAATTGTGCCATTTATGGTTGGTATTTATGTGATTACTTCGTTAATTATCATTTCAGTAAATATCGGACATTTATCAGAAGCTTTTGTTGAAATTTTTGCAGGAGCTTTTACTGCTGCAGGAATCAAAGGCGGTGTTATAGGGGTTTTGGTAGTGGGTTTTCAACGTGCAGCTTTTTCCAATGAAGCTGGTGTTGGTTCCGCTGCTATTGCTCACTCTGCTGTTAAAACAGATGAGCCAGTAAGTGAAGGAATCGTTTCTTTATTAGAGCCTTTTGTAGATACCATTGTGGTTTGTACCATGACTGCCTTGGTGCTAATTTTTACAGGTTATGCAAACGATACCCAAGGAATGACAGGTTCTGCATTAACCTCTGCGGCTTTTAGTAGTGTATTGCCATGGTTTAAATATGTATTATTATTAGCAATTGTGTTATTTGCTTTTTCTACCATGATTTCTTGGTCATATTACGGAATGAAGTCTTGGACCTATTTGTTTGGAAACACTAAGAAAATGGAAAATTTATATAAAGTAATTTTTTTAGCTTTTGTGGTAATTGGTGCTTCAGCAAGCTTAGGTGCTGTAATAGATTTTTCTGACATGATGATTTTAGGAATGGCATTTCCAAACATATTAGGATTGTATTTTATGTCATCTGAAGTAAAAGCCGATTTGAAAGACTATTTTAAGCGATTGAAATCCGGAGAAATCAAAAAATTCAAATAGGAGTGATCCTTTTTTAAAACATGTGACGTATTAAAATTGTATTTCATATGAAGAAAAAAAACAAATTCCCTTTCCGTATGTACCTACATCACTGGAAGGGAATTTTGTTTTGCAGTATTTTATTGTTTGCATTACAATCATTCTATTTTTGGAAAAAGCAACAAAAATTAAAAGTGGAAGAGGAGGAAGCTTCTTCATGGGAAGCACTTCAGCAGCAATGGGATGCAGCGGTTTTGGAGAAAAAAGAAGCCAAATACCATCGATATCCCTTTAATCCAAACTTTATTACAGAATACAAAGGGTATGCTTTAGGGATGAGTATGCAGGAAATCAAAAGGTTGCATGCATTTAGAGCACAAAACAAATATGTAAATTCCGCAAAAGAGTTCCAACAAGTCACTCAGGTTTCTGATAGTCTGTTAAAGGAAATTAGTCCATACTTCAAATTTCCCGATTGGGTAAATCAACCAAAAAAAGCATTTGCTTACCAAAAGTTTGAAAAAAAGGCAATAGTTAAAAAAGACATTAATTTGGCAACCAAAGAAGATTTCATGGCTGTATACGGAATTGGAGATGCACTTTCAGACAGAATTATGAAGTTTCGTGATAAGTTAGGAGCAATTGTTTCATTAAACCAATTACACGATGTTTGGGGATTGACGGATGAAGCGATTGAAAATTTGGAGAACAGATTCTACGTAAGCGAGCAAAATATAGCAATCAAAAAAATAAAAATCAATGAAATTAGCGTAAAGGATTTGGCTAATTTCCCATATTTTAATTTTTATCAAGCAAAAGAAATTATTAAGTTGAGAAGTCAGCAAGGAATCCTTAAAAGTGGAGATTTAACAAAAATTAAGGAAATTTCTGAGGAAAAGCTAAAAATTATTGAGCTATATTTGGAATTCTAAAAAATAAAGCAAAAACACAATCTTATCAAACTTATGAATTCGATATATTTTACGGAAGAACACCAAATGTTTCGAGAAACTTTCCAAGATTTTTTACAAAAAGAAGTTGTTCCGTATATTGAGAAATGGGAAAAAACAGGAGCTATCGAACGTTTTATTTGGAAGAAGTTTGGTGACATGGGGGTTTTTGGATTAACTTATCCGGAAGCTTATGGTGGCTCGAATTTAGATTTGTTTTATACTGTGATTTTTTTAGAAGAAATGCAAAAAATTAAATCTTCTGGATTTGCAGCTGCTATGTGGGCACACGCTTATTTGGCTATGACCCATTTAAATGCTGAAGGCGATGAACGTATTAAACAAGAATATTTGGCTCCAAGTATAGCTGGAGATAAAATTGGAGCATTGTGTATTACAGAGCCTTTTGGTGGAAGTGATGTAGCTGGAATGCGAACAACAGCCGTAAAAAAGGGGGATGTTTATGTAATTAACGGTTCCAAAACATTTATTACTAATGGTGTTTATGCTGATTATTATGTGGTTGCAGCCAAAACCCAACCCGATTTGGGTAATAAGGGGATAAGTGTCTTTTTAATAGATGCCAAAACAACCGGAATCAAAGCTACCAAATTAGACAAGCTTGGATGGAGAGCTTCTGATACTGCTGAAATTTCATTTGATCAAGTAGAAATTCCACTAGAAAATTTAATGGGAGAAGAAGGAAAAGGTTTCCCTTACATCATGCAGCATTTTGCATTAGAACGTTTGATTATGGGAATCAATGCTCATGCAAGAGCAGAATGGGCAATTGATTACACCATCGAATACATGTCGCAAAGAGAAGCATTTGGAAAAAAAATCAACCAATTTCAGGCACTTCGTCATAAATTAGTAGATCATGCTACTGATGTAGAGCATTGTAAAATTTTTAATTATTCCACCATTGATAGATTAAATAAAGGAGAATATGTGGTGAAAGAAGCAACCATGTCCAAATTAAAATCAACCAAAGTTGCAGACGAAACCATTTACAGTTGTTTGCAGATGTTGGGAGGTTATGGTTATATGGAAGAATATCCGTTAGCTCGTTTGTTACGAGATAGCCGATTAGGACCAATTGGTGGAGGAACATCAGAAATTTTAAGAGAAATTCTATCAAAGATTATTATTGACAAACAGAATTACAAACCTGCGGTTAAATAACAGAGCAATTGATATATATAAAATAGGGTAAGTCGGTTTTGCAAGGCTTACCCTATTTTAATGAAGTGAATCTCAAAAAAAAATATAATGCTATCTAAATAAAGGCACTTTTCTATTAGTAATTAATAAGAGAATCAAGGGCATTGATAAAATATTTTAAAAATAATTCATCATTCATCATACATCATTCATAAATATTATTATTTTTGCACCCGTAAATGAGAGGAGGTGTCTAAATTATGTTAATAATTCCAGTAAAAGACGGTGAGAACATCGATAGAGCGTTAAAACGTTACAAGCGAAAGTTCGATAAAACAGGTGTAGTAAGACAATTGAGAAGTCGTCAGGCTTTTACAAAGCCTTCTGTAACCAGAAGGGCGGTAGTACAAAAAGCCCAATACATCCAAAGATTAAAAGACAGTATCGAAAGTTAATATTTCGAATAACTTGTTATATTTAGAGTTCAAATAAATGTTTACATTTGTTTGAACTCTTTTTTTATGCGAAACTTATTGCAGTCCTTTTTAGAGTATCTTGAAAAAGAGAAAAACTACTCACCACTTACATTGAAGTCTTATCGAGAAGACATCACTTTTTTTATTGCACATCTAGAAGAAGAACACCCTGACTTGCAAATTCAAGAAATATCGTATGTTTTTGTTCGAAATTGGATGGTAAGCATGGTGGAACATGGCTTACAAAATGTGAGTATCAACCGAAAAATATCCAGTTTACAAACTTTTTTTAAGTTTTTACGTAAAACCAGTGTGTTGTCTGAAAATCCGTTAGCCAAGCACCAGCCATTAAAAAAACAAAAAAAAGTGCAAGTGCCATTTTCTGTAAAGGAAATGGAAAATTTGCAAGAGTTTACTTCTATGGGTTCAGATTATCAGGAAATATTACATAAAACCTTGATTGATTTTTTTTATGCAACTGGGGTCCGTAAATCCGAATTGATTGAACTTAAGTTTTCTCAAGTAGATTTTGGAAAAAGTCAAATCAAGGTTTTAGGGAAAAGAAATAAAGAGAGAATTCTACCTATGATTCCTTCTTTAAAACAAAGTTTAGAGGTTTATGTAGAAGCAAGAATTAAATTTTTGAAAACAGTTTCTGAGGATTTTTTCTTCGTTAATAAAAATGGAGTTAAACTGAATCAAACATTTGTTTATAGGCTAATTAATTCCTATCTTAGTGTTGTCTCTGAGAAAGCAAAGAAGAGTCCGCATGTGTTACGACATACATTTGCAACCCATTTGTTAAATCAAGGAGCCGACATCAATTCGGTAAAAGAGCTATTAGGACATTCAAGTTTGGCATCCACACAAGTTTATACCCACAGCAGTCTAGCTGAATTACAACTAGTGTATCAAAATGCACATCCAAGAAATCAGAAATAGTTCCAAGTCTAACCCAATAAATAATTTGTATTATGAAGGTAAACGTTCATGCAGTTAACTTCACAGTTGACCGGAAATTAGTTGATTTTATTCAAGAAAGAATGGATAAATTAGAAAAGTACTATGATAAAGTAGTTACTACTGATGTGTTTTTAAAAGTAGAGACAACAAGCGAAAAAGAAAATAAAATTGTAGAGATGAAAATTCATGTCCCAGGAGATGATTTTATGGTAAAAAAACAATGCAAGACTTTTGAAGAAGGAGTAGATCAAGCAAGGGAATCATTTGAAAGAATTTTAATTAAAAGAAAAGAAAAAATTAGCACATATTTGTAGTTTAAAAAAAAGTTTCAAAAATATTTTGATAGAAAAATAAAAGTCATACATTTGCAGTCCGTTAGAAATAGCGGACTTTTTTTGTATATGCCGGTATAGCTCAGTTGGCTAGAGCAGCTGATTTGTAATCAGCAGGTCGTGGGTTCGAGTCCCTCTATCGGCTCTTTGAAATTTTGGTTAATAACAGGGGAGATACTCAAGCGGCCAACGAGGGCAGACTGTAAATCTGTTGGGAAA